>NZ_JATABF010000002.1:0-227313 GCF_036533715.1 Vibrio sp. M260121
GAGAACCACGGTTGATTAAGGATTTATTGTACTGCTTCCAGTTAGTTGTTTTGTAACGAGGTTTAGGCATGAGGCTACGACGATTGATGGGCGTAGCCGCTCAGATCGTAGTTTCTTGATTTAGTTCCATCGAATTACGCAACAAAGCCCCACTGCACTTTACTCCGCTCACACAAATTCATTGGTGCGCTTTTGGCGATAATATTTTTAAATGGAAAGAGAACTCAGAAGAAAACCAAACACTGATCTTACTTGGTCACGATACCCGAACACGTGAACTGATTGACGCGTCACTACCAGAGCTAAATCTTCCTAGACATAGGGTCATGGAAGTCGGCAGTGTAGAGGCTCAAATTGATTGGGCAGAAGCCGGATTCGGAACCGCAATTGTGCCGGATTTCTCGCTCGACCCAAGATTAAAACTCTCACGAGAAGTGACGCCGTTACCCAGCTTCCCCAACACCGATTTTGGCTACATCGTTCGCCAAAACCAAGTGCTGTCCAAAGCCGCAAAACAGCTTCTTAAATGGGTAGCTGAGAATGTGTCTGTGGTAGAGGTTTAACGGTATGCAAGACACAACCATTACTATCCCTCTACCATCTTTGATTCATCGAATTGGTGGTGATCATGCTAAGCGAGCCAAAGCAATAGCGGCTGAGAAGAAGTGCGAAATGAAGCGAATACGACGCTCGCGTAATTGGCAAATCGCTGGAGAGGCTTTGGATTTGAAAGCGTTCCTCGATCACATCAAGGTAGAAGAGTCTGAGCCGATGCGATTTGTGATAAACAAAATTGAAGCTGGTCTCGCCAAGCACAGCAATAAGCTTGAACCTTTGGAAGCCAAGCTGATTCGATTGGTCTTGGAGAATCCAAACATTACTTTGGCGGAGTTGATGTCGGAAACCAATTGTACCATCGCTCAGGCTCGAACAGCGCGTTTTGATGCAGAAGTTATATGAGTTTCTGAGATTCTCGCTCTGTAGAGCTAATTTAAAAGCTACAGAGCGAGATATTACTAATTTAGTTGAAAGTCCTCCGCTTTCTCAGCCTCAATTAGCTTGAACAATGCTTCCTGGTAGTCTTTGACTATATTTGCAGCCAATTCCTGAGATATTTCTGAGCTATCATAAAAAAGGCTGAACTCCAGCGTTTCTCCTGGGAATACACAAAGCACAATTTGATGGTTTGTCCCGCTAACTGTTCCAAGGTGGTGGTATTCCAAACTGTAGTCATTTGATGATTTTTGTTCCGGGTAATTTTCAAATACAAATAGAGTGCCAAATGGTGCTGTTGGTCTCCAATCTTGATCATAGTCGTTTAGATCATGGAAAGCGTATTCCACGCGTTGTTCGCTGCTCTCGTTAAGACTCTCTATCATGTTTGCAATGCTCCCCTGCAAAGAGATTCTTAGTGGTGGTGTTGCGACAAATAGACCGACTAATTCTGTTACTTTGTTAACTTCCACTGGTCGTTTGGTTAGCGTTGTACCAAATACAATGTCAAGGCTCTGAGTTCGTTTTGATAATGTTGAGGCCCATGCCAGTTGGCAATATTGATTTAGGGTAGCACTTTTGCTCAATGCGGCCTGACGCAATAGCCTAGTTTTCTCTTCATCTAATCCCGCTTTTTTGCATTGAATTCGAAGCGCAGTTGTACTCAATGTCGGGTTATCGGATGGTACTCGCATGTTCATTTGAGCGTTAAGCATGTAATTTTCCCAATACTGAGAAGCAATGTTGTTTGGTTGTGAACTGAGCCAACGTTGGAATTCAACAAAACGAAGTTTTTCAGAATCAATAGGTTTGCCGGTCAGTAACTTTTCATAGTTTTCCATGACTTCCTTTAGGAAAATTTGCATTGACCATCCGTCAAACAGTACATGGTTAAAAGTAAAGAATAATATATGACGTTGCTTCTCAACATTTGCTAACAGCAGCCTCATCAATGGAGGCTTATGCCAGTCAAAAGGGCGTTGGCGTTCATTAAGTATTGCATCAGAAATTTGCTGCTCAATATCTTGGTTTTCCCAGTTCTGTAATGTTATCGGTAAATTTGCAGATCGAGGAATGAGAATTAATGGTTGACCTCGAGTGTGCTCGTCATCGAAGCCTGCTCTCAATATATCGTATTTTAGTAAGATGCTACCCCATGCAGTCTTGAATGCTTCAATATTCAATTCGCCAGTTAACTCAAAGTAGAGTTGGTCTATTTGGTAGTCATTGTTAACGCGATTGAAATACAGGAGCTCTCGTTGGAAATCAGTTGCTGGGTAAATATCTTCTAGCGGGCCTAATTTCTCTTCCAAGTTTTCGATAACGTCCTGAGTCAACTCGGTGTCAACTAGGTCACTCGGTGTTAGCCCCCCAAGGCAATCAGCGCTGATACAATGTTCAATAAGTTCCTGTAAAGTGTTGGAAAAGAGTTTACTTAGTTCTACAACTGTAAAGTTACTGAATGCTTCCTCAACCATATCGAACTTTATGTGTAGTTTGTCATTACAGATCCAAGCATTGATGTCTAATGCTCTGAGGGGTTTGTTTTTAGCACTTACGAGATGTTGGGTGAATTGATGTTGAATGTGCCAGCTTTCCTTATCCTTCCCTGTAAATCGGCCAAGAAAATTGAAGCTTATCGGTAGTTTTAACAAAGACTGTAATGTTTCTCTAACAGACTCTTCTTGATGTTCAAAAGCAATTTCTAGATAGTTTTCTCCTTTGTTTGGTAGGCTCCGTAAACTTTGCTTAGTTCTCTTTATTAGTTGTGACCAGTTCGGTGAACTTGATGGTAAACAAAGAGGAAAAATACTAGTAAACCAACCAATCGTCGCATCGCATCGAATGGAGTCACTAACGTATTTTCGTCCGTGACCTTCGATTAATAAGTTCAACATTTCTCCGTTCTGAGCAAATATTTTGTACAGTGTAGCTATGAGAAGTTCGTTTGTATTTGTTCCATAAGGGGTGTTTGCTTTGCCAACAAGAAAACTTGTTTGTGATTCATCCAAAATCAAGTTGTGGCAACGGCTCTTGAACGATTGCAAGTCGTAGTAATATGAAGGAGAACTCTTATGCACTTTCAGCCAGAAAGCGACTTCCTCTTCGTCGCTTTGGAAGGACTCCCAATGACTCTGATATGCTTGCGTATTCGAGTATGGAATCGGTTGGTGAGCTGACCCCAGTTTGTAATACGCCTCTAAGTCAGAAGCTATTCGTCTCCATGATACTCCATCTACAATGAGATGGTGCGCACATAGGTATAAATAAGCGTACTCTTCCTCAGACACCCAAAACAACAGGGCTTTGAATAAAGGTCCCTTTTGCAAGTTAAAGGTTTTATTCAGGGCTGCTATTTCTGTTTCGACATGCTCCCATTGTTCACATACCATTTCGCACAGTTCAAAATGTGCATGCTCGTGAGCAACAAATGTTTGGCTAGAGTGATTATGAAATCGTAATTGAAAGCTGTCATGGAACTCTGTAAGGTCTGTCAGAGCTTGATGCAATCGGTCTCGTTCAATTGATTTAGGTAATTGAAGAGTAATAGCTTGGTTGAAATGTTCTGGGCGATCAAAGTTTTGATTGAAGAACCACTTTTGAGCAGGAAGAAGGTTAAAGTCTCCTTGCTTTTCGCCTATTAATAATTCGCTCTCTTGAGACGCAACTATCTTTCGAGCCATATCATCAAACACTCGATATTTCATGATATCAGCGGTTGAAAGTTTCATTCCTTTTTCTTCTAAACCTACCGAAAGTAAGATAGCAGAAATAGAATCACCGCCTTGATTGACAAAATCATCGTAGATAGATAGCGCAGGAACTTCTAGGGCAGCACAAGCTTGCTCGAGTAGAGCCAATTGAAGCTTATTAAGATTTTCGGAGTCCTCTTTCTTCGCTTGTGGCTCTGCAAGTTTGCTTTTGTCCAACTTTCCGTTTCGATTTAATGGCATTGATTCCTGATGTATGAGGTGTGCCGGGATCATGTAACTTGGTAGTTGAGTTTCTAGTTGGGCTCTTAGGTCCTGAGTATCTAGGGGGGACGGTGATTGGTAGTATCCAATAAGCTGTTTGCCTATAGAGGTTTCCTTGAGTAGAACTGCAGCCATCTGTATTTCAGGGATTTTTTGAAGAGCCTGGCGAATTTCTTGTAACTCAATGCGATAACCTCTCAGTTTAATTTGGTCGTCTTTTCTTCCTTTAAAAACAATAACCCCATCACCCTGAACATAACCATAATCTCCAGTTCGGTAAACTCTTTGCGTGCTTCCATTAATTGAGATGTAACAAAATTTTTCATTTTGTATTGAGTCACCGACATATCCTTGAGATAAACAATCCCCGGCAACGATAATATGACCAACCATCCCGACGCCCAGTTGTTGATCGTCATCATCTACAATCCAGACTTGAGCGTTTGGTCGGGGAGTTCCTATAGGGATTGAGCTTGCAACAAGGTCGTTTCTTGTGCACTGGTGAGAGGTGACATAAATAGTTGTCTCTGTTGGTCCATAAATGTTGATAAGGTTTTTTATATTGCAGTCAAGGCCGTGCTCTACCGCCTGTTTTGAAACGGAATCCCCCCCAAATACGAGAGTTTCAAGGTTATTAAACATGGTCCTTTTATTTGACGACATGTAAGTCTCGAACAATCCGGTCGTTAAGAACATATGATCTACGGAGTAGTTTGTGATCAAATGCTCAAGAGCTTCAGGGTTTGCAATCTCATTTCTTTTGGGGATGATTAAGCTTCGTCCGTGTAGTAGTGCTAACCACAGCTGTAACGAGGCAGCATCGAAGGCCTCATTCGCAGAGTATAAAACTCTAGACCCTACTGGTATGGCAGGGTTTTCGAACAATGTAGTGACAAAAGCTCGATGTGACAACGCCACTGCTTTTGGTTGGCCGGTGGTTCCTGAAGTGAAAATATATTGGCTTATGCTATCGTCTGATACTTTTGATGGAGTAACTACTATCGGGGCTTTAGGAAGCATTTCTAGTGAGGGTAGGTGATGATAGTCGTTTTCTGCACAAGTAGATACGCCCTCGCCGATTAAGAGCATCGGTGAAAGTTGATCGATTACTATCTGTTGTCTTGCTTTTGGGGCGCTACAATCTACACATGTAAACGCGAGCCCGACATACTGAGTCGCAAGAATAGCAATTACAGTATCTGTGAGGCTTGAAAGGTTAATAGCGACACATGTTTTTTTGTTGTTAGCTGTACTTTTTATTTTAGATAGGTAAAAAGCAAGGTTGGAGACTCTCTCATGGAGCTGTTTATAATTTAGTGTACGATTGGATTCTGTATCAAATATGGCAACTTCAAGTGGAGTATGTTCGACCCATACATGCATAAGCTCGGCAAGTGATCTCTTGGGACAAGAATAGGATAGCTGTGGTATAGAGTCATTCGGAGTAAGAATAGGGATGCTATTTAAAGGTTGGTTGTCCATAGTCAGTATTTCACATAATACTTGATGGAAACGGTCTAAAAAATTTTCGAAAATCCGACTTTCCTGAAATGTTTCCAAATAATCAAAACGGAAGTTATAGCTTTGTTTGGAGCTTTCGCAAAAAAGCAGTTGAATGTCTGCATTGAGCTCAAGGAAACTATAGTTTTGAGTAACATAACACTCCTCACCTAGCATTTGCGATTCGTTAATACCAACTGTACTTCCAAATGCGATGTTACTAACCATCGATTCAGGCTGTTCGCTTTCTTGCTTTAAAAACTGGATCAAATCTATATATGGAAGTTCGCCATAAGCTTTTGTTTCACGGTTGAATTTCTTTATTTGTGACCAATACTCGTCTAGCGTGTTCGCGACTTTAAGATTAAAAAAGTCCAATCGAGTGTTCACATAACATCCCATATGATCTCTTGTGGATTTTGTTCGGCGGTCCATTGGAGAAGTGACAGTTATCATTGGTTGGTTAGCAATACGAGAAACTAAGAGAGCGAAAACACCTTTGAAAAATAAGTTAACCGTTAATCCTCTATTGCGGCAATATGATTTTATATCTTGACTAAATGTACTGCCTAAACACAGTTGTTCAGTTGTAACTCGACGCTGGTCTGAGTAGACCGCATGGCTAAAATCGGTTTTAGCTCTTGTCTTGTTTAATGTATTTTTCCAAAACTCAAGAGCTTGCTTCTTATCAGACTCCGAAATAGCCTTAGCTTCAATAGTCTTCCTATTTGAAGGTGATGTAGTTGAAAGTGATTGCCCAAGTTCCAACGCTTGATAAGCTGACTGGACTTTGGAAAAAAATGCTTGAAACCCAGTACCATCAAGACAAATGTGATGAGCCATGATAATTACTTTGTAGTGCTTATTTTCGATCTTGCATATCGCCCCTTTGAATAGAGGTTCAGACTCTAATATTATTTTTTCATTATAATAGATGCTGAGTAGCTTAGTGAATTCCACTTCAGGGCTTTCTTCATTAGAGAAATCAAAGTAAGGCACCTCTATTTTCTTAAAATTCAATTCTTTATAAAGTTTTTCACTTTCTAAACTATAGTCATAGTGAAAATAATGGTCACCAAACCCATAAATAATGGCTTGTTGAAGAAGATAAGGTAAGAGAGGACCTTCGATATCCCAAACAATAAAAGAGTTAGAAATTACATTGCATGGTTCTGTTTTTGCGTCGATGAAAAATGCTTTTTCATAACGTGATGCTAGTTGCTTCATAATATATACCTTGTAGTTCTAAGAGACTAAATGTCAAAGGTCTGATTAAGGAAGTGAGCTACACCATCTTCTTCGTTAGTACCCGTAACTGATAACGTGCTTAGCAGCTCAATTAGTTCCGGCATTGAGTTTTGCATAAGTACTCCCTTCGCTGCTTGATTAAGCATTGAAAGATCATTAAGTGCGTCGCCAAAAGCGATAGCTTGTTTTTGAAAAGAAATGCCTTTTTCAGATAACAATTGAACAGCTGCACTGGCTTTTGAAACGTCTGGCGGACCGATCTCGATTTGATTATTAGATGTTCGATAGCAAGTTACTTTTCCTCCTAAATGGTGATTGATTTTCTTTTCGACATCAGAAATATCGTCTTCACGCCATAGAAGAAACTTGTTAATATTTAAATTCTTAACCTCTGATGGTAATATTATGCTGTATGAAAATCCAGAATGTGAGCTATAACCTTCAACCATCTCGTTTACCTCATGGATCTTCCAACCTTGTTGATCAAATATATTTAAATGTAGGTTGTCATGCTCTATTAATTCTAATAATTCTAATAATTCTAATATTGTCCTATATTTCAAGTGCTTATTGTTAATTAGAACTCCTGAGTCTTTGCAGAAGGTTAAAGCTCCATTTAAACCTATAATATTCACTTTATCCTTTAGTTCCTCTGCAATTTGTAGTGCATCTTTTGGATGCCTTCCTGTTGCTAATATTATCTCTACGCCACATTCATTTAGGTTAGAAAGCGTAGTTAATGTTGTGCTAGAGATTCTTCCATTTAGATTTAATAAAGTTCCATCAAGGTCTGATACAACTGCTTTAAAAGGTAACATATACTTTCTCCAATAATATTGTAATGTATGTTCCCCCCCCTCTTGCTTTGACGCTAACTTAAAAATTCAACTTGGTTAACAACAAAAAAAAAGCTTTTTAATTATTTGGTAAAAGATCACAAGAGAATAACACTACTAATGTGAATGTTATTGTTTTGAATTGATGCTATTTTTGTTTTTATTGCCTGATTTTAAAAGCTATTTAATGATTCTGTGTTACCCAGTTGATTGTTATAGCCTTAGATTGGAGTTGAATAAAAACTCTAATAAGTGCGTTTAAAGTGAATTTGATTTTATTTATGCGGATATTAATGTTGTTTTTGTTAAGTATAGTTTCAGGAATTCTGATAGATAATTTTTCATTTTCACTATTTATGATAATGTCCATCACATTAATGTAAGGAAGATAGCATCTTTTACTATTATATTGAAGTTTGCTTAATTAGTTTGGATTTTTTTTAGATTTAATTTATGGATGATTAACTAATGAAAGAATGTTGATGTTATCTCGATGATTATGTTGAAGTGATTAAAGTTAAACGGTGTTATTATTTAATTGGTAGTACTGTGCTTTGCCTTAGAGGAAGCTTTGGTAACTGAAATAGTTTAAGCCTGAAAGTTTCTTCTCCTATTCCCTATCTATACAGGTAAGCGATTGATTATCAAACATCGGATAACGTAGAGAGGGAAGGTTATGAAGCTGATATTGAAACTGTTGAGTGTGTTCTTCATTTGGGGGAGTTTGACGCTTCCTGCTTTCGGTCTTGATCCTGTTTATAGCGATTTTCTCGGTAAAGCGATTCGTTGTTACGACCCTGTTGCCTACTTCACTCAATCAAAACCAGTCAAAGGTGACAGCGATTTCACTTATCGTTGGAATGATGCCAAATGGTACTTTTCATCGGCTGAAAATCGAGATGCATTCGTGAAAAATCCTGAGAAATTTGCACCGCAATATGGCGGCTATTGTGCTTGGGCTGTGAGCAAAGGCTATACTGCCAAGATAGCTCCTAATGCGTGGAATATTCACGATGGAAAACTCTACCTAAACTACAGCAAATCCGTGCAAGCCTCTTGGAAACAGAACATTCCGGGTAACATTGCGAGTGGAGATCAAAACTGGCCGAAGTTACTTGCAGAATAACGAAGCCCAAGAAGATAAAAGATCGCGATTACAGCGACCTTTTTTGATTGTGGGGAATCTTTAGATTTACGGTAGCAACAACATTTTACCCATCACTGAACCACTTTCGATTTTATCGTGTGCTTGCGCTGCTTCGGACAACGGCAGCGTGGTAAACACAGGTTTAATTTTGCCTTGCTCTAGGAGTTTGTAAAGCGCTTCTAAAGCAGACTTCAATAGTGGATAGTTATTGAAGTAAGTGGCGTAGATTTCTGAGTAAGTAATGGTTGGTGCTTTGGTAAAGTGTTTAATTGCCTCGGCTTGCAAGTTCGTATCCCCAATACCAGCTAGAATTCCGAATATGACTACGTGGCCAAGTGGTGCCAATACTTCTAAGTCTTCGACAATTGTGTCGCCTGCTACCGGGTTAAAGATGTAATCCACACCTCTTCCATCTGTGACCTCTTTTACCGAAGTCACCCAATCTGTATTTAAAGTGAAGGCGAAATCTGCTCCAAGCTTGATGGCATTTTCTGCTTTATGCTCTCTTCGCTCCAAAGCGATTACATTGAGGCCTGATAGCTTAGCTAACTGAATTAGGGCTGTGCCTACACCGCCGGATGCAGCGTAAACGAGCGCCGTTTTGCCCTCTTCGACGCGAGCAACATTGTGCAGCATATGGAACGCAGTCCCATAGTTTACTGGTATTACGGCTGCTTCTTGAAGATCAATGCTGTCTGGTATAACAATTAATTTATCTGCACTAACGGCAGTAAATTCTGCATATGTTGCCGAACCAATAGTACCAAGAAACGCTACTTTGGTTCCTTCGACGAGTTCTGTATTGTTTGAATCGACAACAACACCGCTAGCCTCAACACCAGAAACAATTGGAAGTTCAGGCATTAATCCAGGTGGCATTTTTCCTTCTCTAATTATCGTATCAATCAAGTTCACTGGTGCGGCGTGAATGCGCACCAAAACTTGTCCTTCTTTCAATGTTGGTTGTGCTATGTCTTGGTAAACCAGTTTGTCGCTGCCGCCTGTTTGAGTCAGTAATACTGCTTTCATGATGTCATCCTCGTGATTCGATTAAAGGGCGTTTGCCGTGTCTGTGAATCAAATACTAGACGCTTGCGCTGAGAGAAAAAATTGGCGATATTGAGTATCTCTGTTCCAAAAATGGGATAATAGAAATTCATACTCGCTAAAAGGAGTTCTGCGTGAAACGAGTGTTGGATGATTTGCAGGTATTCTGCACCGTGGTAGAAGAGGGCAGCTTAAAGCGCGCTTCTGAGCGGTTAGAAATTCCTCACAGTACGGTGAGTCGACGTATTGAAGCGCTAGAAAACAACTTGGGTTTAGTGTTGCTTCATCGCACCACCCGTGAAGTCAAAGTGTCAACTCGAGGTGAAGAGCTGTATCAAAATTGCTCGGCTCTGCTTGGGACGATTCGCCAGTCGATAGATTTCGCGGTGGATTCTGAAGTTGCCTTCAAGGGAAAGTTGAATGTGTCGATGCCCGTTCGTGCTGGCATTGATTTTCTTGGGGCGTGGCTTATCGACTTCGCTGCAGAGCACCCCGATCTTCAGTTAGATGTTTCTCTGTCGAACAACAACAAGCATCTGATTAAAGATGACATTGATTTAGCATTCCGAGTCGGTCCACTTGTCGATTCATCTGCAATCGCATTGCATTTATGGGATATTCCATACGTTGTTTGCGCCCATCGTGACTATGTTGTAAAGCATCAATTGAGTGGTCTCACACTCTTTGTCGAACAGTTGGAATCACTGCCGGGAGTGATAACTCGTCCTGCAATGAACTGGATGTTTGTGAACAAGCAATTTGAAGAAGTCGCTGTATCGCCACAGCAAGGTTTGACGGTGGATGATCTTGGTTTGGCGTATCACGCGATTCAGTCGGGCAAATATATGGGTATGTTACCAGCGTCGATGGTGAAGGATGAAAACATCGTGAAGTTACAAATCGAGAACTTAGAGCCTCGTAAGCGTGTTATGTACGCGTACTATTTAGGACGCAGACACGCGCAGAGCCAGATAAAACACATCGTCGATTACATTCGACAACGCTATCAAGAGAGCGAATAGCAAACACAAAAAAGCCGCGATGATCGCGGCTTTTTCAATTTGGGTTCCACGTAGTGGAGAATTACCACATCAAATCGTCTGGCACGACGAAATCTGCGTATGGATCATCTTCTGCTGGGATATCTGACTCGGGCTCTTTCTGTTCAATGATCACAGACTCGTCACGCTGAGCAATCTTGTTTGCAACAGGGCGAGGAATAACTACGTAGCTCTCACCGACGATGGCAATTGCCAAGATACCTTTGATCAATTGATCACGGATGATTGAATCGACGTAAAGCGACTTCACAAGTGTACCGTGTGTGAAGTTGTATTTGATGTCGCCATCTTTCAAATCAACCTTGTTCATTTCAATCAGTTGGTTGATTTGCGCTTTGATTTCTTTGTTCAAGCGTTCTGCATTTTGCTGCTCGCTCAATTGCTTGTCACGCTCTAACTGTTGACGTTTGTTCTCTTCAACCGCCGCTTTTACTTCGCGAGCTTGAACGCGTGATTTTTTAGAGCCTTTTTTCGCTTTTTTCAGTTTTTTCTCGTTAACCAAGCCTGCTTTTAGCATCTGCTCTTGAAGGGTAAGTTTTGCCATGTTCTATCCAGTAAGTGCGCAATTTTGTGCATTTTAACCAGTCATTCGTCGCAAAGAAAGGGGCTGGTGTCTTTCTCATCTACATTGGATTGCTTGAAACAAGGGTAGCAATAGCATTGAGAAGTGGTTCAAATAAAGAACTTTATGCGATAAAAATAAATAATATTAAATAGGATGCCGTGTTAAATATAATTAGCCATACCTAGAGTTCTTATCTCTAATGTTTGTTTTATAATTTAAATCTGAATTTATTGTGACGCTGTTAATATTAGTAACTATTAAATAAAGTACATTGTATTTGGTTGGTTTTAAATTTGTCTACGTTAGTCACAAAAGAAAAGGTAAGGAAATAAACTTAATTAATGATCCTTTACTATAACGTGATGACACTCATCATTTAATATTGTTGCTAGTAATGACCGATATATTGCTGTCTTTCCCGACGAATGTTTTCTTTGTGCCTTTTGTTTTTCTTCTTCTTATTATGTGCATTGATCTCATCTTCAACGTGGTAGATGTAGCCGTTGCAGATATAGAATTATTCGAGTCAGGCAGTCTATTTAGCGGTGGGCTTTTATTACCACCTATCTTATCCAAAGTACCCTTGGCGGTAGGTTTGTGTGTTAGTTTCTTTTTCGCCGCTATTCTATCGTTTTACTCATCATCTTTTCTAAATCAACACCTTAGTTCTGTTTTTTTGACGGTTGCGGAACTTGTCTCTATTCCAGTTAACTTCTACCTATCCTTGTATATCAGCGCGAAGCTATTAAGCCCCTTAGCGCCACTTTTTGATAAGAGTAAAGCTTTTGCAAAGGTCGACTTTATTGGAATGAAAGCAAAAGTTCACAGCAGCGAGGTGAACAGTCAACGTGGTGAAATTATTGTTCATCATAATGGCAGCGAATTTTTACTGGATGCACGGATTTTGGAGTCTGATGCGCCCATTGAATATGGGAACGATGTTGTGATCGTTTCTCTCAACAAACAAAAAAAATATTACATTATTAATCAGTAGCTAGAAAATTAAGGAGCAGCTATGCAGATTTCTCCAAGTCTGATATTCCTTGGGATTGGTATCGGGATTTTTTTGATTATTCTTATCTTTCTCACCACCCGATATAAAAAGGTTCGAGGTGAAGGCGACGCACTAATTGTCAATGGACTGCATGCCACGCGCGCTTCTCTAACTGGTACTTTTGTATGGCCAGTGATCAACAAATTTGAGTTTATGGATATTACTCGTAAGAAGATCTCTGTTGTTCGAAGTGGCCGCAAAGATCAAGAAGGCGAAGAATACGAAGGCCTTCATTGCCGAGACAATATTCGTGCGGACCTTAAAGTTGATTTTTACATCGGTGTGAATCACGAAGAAGAAGACATTGTTCGTGTTGCTAAACTTTTTACTGCCCATGATGCTTCTAACCTAGAGCGCCTAAAAGAGCACTTCCAGCCGAAATTCTCTGAAGCACTGAAAACGGCAGTAAAACAGTTTGAATTTGAGGAGCTGTTAACGAATCGCCGCGCTTTCCGTGATGCCGTTGTTGAAGTCATTGGTAGCGAAATGGATGGCTTTAAGATCTACGACGTTGTTATCGATAAAGTTGACCAAACCGCGCTGGACGCCCATAGCCCGGGTAACATTCTTGACGTAGAAGGTATCCGTAAGATCTCTGCAATCACAGCGCAAAAGAATACGGAAACCAACGCGATTCGTCAGGATGAACGCACAACGATCAAGAAGAAAAATGTTGAAGCTGAAGCAAACCGCTTACAGCTTGATAAGCAAGAAAAAGAGAGTATTGCCCGCACTCAGCGTGAAATCGATATTATCAAAGCGCAAGAAGAAGCGTTGGCCGCTGAAAAACGTGAAGAATATGAGCGAATCACCAAGCTAGCGGAGCTGGAAACTGAAGAAGAAGTGGCCAAGAAGCGCGAAAGCGTCGAGATGGAAGTCGAGATGACGCGTATCGCAAACCAACGCCAAGTGGCAATTCAACAAGAAGAATTGAACCGTTCAGTAGAGACTGAGCGAGTTCGTACTTCTACGGAGGTTGCTGAGCGAGAAATGCAGAAAGAGACGACGGTAGAAGAAGCGATGAAGTCTGTCGCGGAAACTCGTTCTCAGCGTGTAGAAATCGAACGTAAGATTGCTCGCGAAGAAGAAGAGACGGAAAACCTACGCGTTAATGAGCGAGTTAACCGTGAAAAACGCATCAAACTGACGGAAGCAGAAGCGGTTGCTGAATCTGCACAGATTGAACTGCTGGTTGCCGCTCGTGCAGAGAAAGATGCCGCTCGCGAACGTTCTGAACGTATTTTGATTGAGAACGAAGCTGAGCTGAAAGTGAAAACGCGTGATGCGGAAAACGAGCTAGCGGTGAAGACACGTCAAGCCGAAGCGGAACAAGTAGTGACGACCAAGCGTGCAGAAGCTGAGTTTGTGGCGAAAGACCGTGAAGCTGCAGCAAAAGAGCGTATGGCACAGGCAGAAAAAGAGCTGATCAGTGCTACGGGTCTTGCTGAAGTGGAAGTTGAGCGCGAGCGTGCACTTGCGATCAAAGAGACGGGTGAAGCAGAAGCTTACACCTTACAAAGTGCCGGTGAAGCGGAAGCGCAAGCTCTACGTGCTAAAGGCCTGGCAGAAGCAGAAGCTCAGACAGCTCGCTTTGAGGCGGCTCAGCAATACGATGATCACACCCGTGAACACGACAAGTGGGTGATGCAGTTGCAACAAGAGAAAGACCTTGAATTGGCGCGCATTGATGCTCAGAAAACCGTGGTTGGGGCGAACGCTCAAGCCTTGGGTGAGGCGCTATCGAAAGCCGATATCCGTTTGTTTGGTGGTGAAGGAATGGAGCAAATCCGTCGCACTATCATGGATGCCGCTGTCGTCGATGCGAAGTTTAATGAATCAGAGGTTCTTAACCCACTGGTCTCAGATTATGTGAATGGCAACCGTAGCCTGCCGCAAGACATCAAAGACGTGTTAGAGAGTACAGAACTGAAAAGCAGTGACTTGAGTAATGTCGCGCTCGCGAGTTTACTGAATTCACAAGGTGGCGCTGCGGAGCTAATGAAGAAAATCCAAAGCTCCCTAGATACGACAACCAGCGATAAATCATAATTTTCACTCTCTCTAAAAAATCCCGCTTCTTCGTAAGCGGGATTTATAGGTATTAGCATGTCAGATATGACTCAAAAAGCGGTGAGTGATGCTGGTGCATACGATGTTTTAAAGACGCGTTTGTTGCAGCAAGGCAGCCAGCTAAAGTCTCTCTCCCAATCCTTCAATCAGCAACGCCAAGAAACGTTTGGCGGCCAAGATTTTAAATTGATCGGCAAGGTCAATGTTCAAACCGATGCTAAGTGCATTCCAATCGATATGGCTCAGGTAAACCAGCATTTATTGTTCGGTTATCATGTGCAAGTTGGGATGAAAGCGACGCCTTCATTAGACGATGTGTTTGGGCTTTATCACCTCCATGAAAATGAAGGGACATTTCGTGTTGAGCCGCTTCCACTTGAATCCAGTTTTTTATCCGATTCCCGTTTTACCCATGAATTGACGGAACTGTTTACTTACTACCGAGACGCAAAGCTTTCTCAAATCTCTCGTCAAGAAAGCACGCTTTATATCGCCTTCCAAATTGGCATGCGTCCAGAAGACAGAAAAGTTTTCCGTTTTCAGATCAACGCTCATTCTATCGAGTACATTGATTCCCTAGGTCAGAACGCCTTAACCAGTGTTCCTCAACATGATTTTGATTGGATCCCAACAACGCGAGATGACCACGTGCTTGGCGATCATCCGCACGTGTCTATTCAAGATAAGTTGTTTGTTGAATGTGTTGGCGGGGACTTAACCATCAAGGTCGAAGACAATACCAAAGATGGTAAAGGTATCTATAGAGAAGACGTTGAAGACCCACACCAAAGCGTGGCTGACGCACACATCGATTACGCGTTTGTCGGAGACTTAATTGCACTACGAGTAAAGCCAAACCGAGAAAAACACGCTCGATACTTCCTCTACAATTCAGTGACTCAGTCCGTCGTAAGGGCTGATGCATTAGGGGCAAGCGCAAAAACGCTACCTGAAGATCATGGCGTGCTGTACGCCAATGGCTACGTTCTATCTAATGGTGAAGACAAACAGTTCGCCTTTGACGCTGACCAGCTCAAGTTCTTCCAGCAGATCACGTCACCGAATGGTGAGGATATTCTTTATATCTTTTTCAACGCCGTTGAAGGTTATTACATCGCGTACACCTACAACTTGATTGAGAAGAAATTTGAAGCACCAATGGAGAGCCACGGTTACAGCTTATACCCAGATGGCCGCTGGTTAGTGTTTCAATTGTCTGAGAATGAAGAGGCGTCGACCATCCACCCAATGAGAATTTGGGACACGCCATTTTCTACCCCAGAGCACTATGCGAAAGTCAATGCGCAAACCCAAGGCAGCAGTCCACTGTTCAATCTTGGTAATACTGAGTTGGTTCGAGCGCTGTCTTCTGTTCTTTCGATTTGCCAATTAGCGCAGAGTGAAGAAGTAACTCAAGCTGCCTATGAAGTACTTATCAAGCAGTGTCGCTCGACCCTCGATCACTACACTTGGCTCAATCATGATTACGCTTGCGGAATAGGTAGTGCGATCAATGAACTCATGGGGACTACCGATAAGATCATCGATGAGTTTGCCAAAGTTCAGCAGTTACAAAAACATGCTTCCAGCAGCCTTGATGAGCAAAAATCGGCAGTTTCCGAGCTCATTGGCAAAATCAAACTGGCCCCCAAAGAGCAAGCGAACACATTACTGAGTTTGCTTAGTGAAGTAAAAGGGCAAGTCGGTGTGACTATGTCGCTCCGTCAGCAACATTACATTGATGAAGTTCAAGTTGACCGTTTGCTTGAGGAATTACAGGCACAACGCGAGTCACTTAATCTGCATTTGCTCACCCTTCTTCAAGACGAAAAAGCGTACGTCCCTTTCAAGAAGCAAATTCAAAAAATTGAATTACAGCTCGAAGAAGTAACCAAAACGGCGGAGATTCAGAAGCTTAATGAAGAAGTGGAAACGCTTCGTCATGAGCTCCAGATAGTGACGGAAGAAGTCACGGACATCGAAACAGAAGATCCGACACAAGCTACTCGGATCTTAGACCTCACCACAGAAGTAACGTCGCTGCTTAACACTGTTTCAGCCAAGCTAAGAGCAAAGTCTCAAGGTTTACAAAGTGAAGAAGCTCAAGCGGAATTCAGTGCTCAATTTAAGCTACTCAGCCAGTCGGTGAGCAGTGCAATGGAGCAAGCGTTAACGCCAGACGATTGTGATACCCAGCTTGCTAAGCTTGTTGGGCAATTGGATAAGTTAGAGTCGCGCTTCGCGGATTTCGACCAGTTTTTAAGCGAGATTTATTCAAAGCGTGATGAGATCCAATCAACGTTGGATAACCACAAGCAACAGCTTATTGCAGGTCAACAACGTCGAGTACAAAACTTACTTCAAGCCGCCAACGTCACCATGAGCAGCATAGAAAAACGCGTTGAGCGATTCGATGATGTTGCAGGGCTAAACAGCTACTTTGCCACCGACGCAATGGTTCTCAAGCTACAACAGTTGTCTCAGACTATTCGTGAGCTTGGCGACAGTGTCAAAGCAGACAGCGTTGACTCAAAATTGAAGTCGCTTCAAGACCAATCGTTACGCGCATTACGAGATAACCAAGACATCTTCGAGAAAGGTGGTACGGTTCTACGCTTGGGCAAGCATAGATTTAGCGTCAACCAGCAGCCACTTGACCTTAGTTTGGTCGATCAAAGTGGAGAGTTGGCGCTACACATCTCCGGTACGGATTTTTACCAAGCGGTAGAAGACAAAGCATTTCTCGACCTGCAAACCGTTTCTCGTTTAGACGTTGCCTCAGAGAGTGAGGACGTCTATCGAGCGGAGTTTCTTGCGTACTTAATCTTGCATCAAGCGTCTATCAATCAAGATGGGCAGAGCCTAGATAAGCTTTATGAAGCTTTGAGAGAAGATAAGTTGAACGAACTTGTTCATCGCTTTGCTGCACCACGTTATCGAGAAGGGTATGTCAAAGGTATCCACGACCATGATGCGGTCAACATTTTACGTAAAGTGCTGCCTGTTTATCAGCAAGCGGGGCTACTGCGTTACAGCCAAACCGCGCGCTCGAAGGCTATCTTGTGGCTATTAGAGCAAGATGCTGACCAAATAGATCGTTATCAACAACAGGCGCAAAACGCGAAGTTATTGCGAGAGCATTTAAATGCATCGCAAGCGTATCAAGAGCTGCAAAAACAACTGGTTGATTCCCTAAATGATGATCAACATGAAGCCGCTGACTACCTTGCGCAGCTATTGAGTGAGCAAGATTGGCAAATCGAAGTGAGTCAGGATTCCCTTTCTCTCTGCGAAGATTATTTGCAATTTAGACGCAGTTTGGGCTGGCAACCTCAACCGCTCAGCTTTACCGAATCATTTAACGATCATCATCAGTGGTTAAGTGCGTACACTGCGAAAAAGCAATACGGTCAGGCATTCGTATGCGAAGCGGCGACGGTTGCTGTGGTGAATACCTTGTCTGAGAAAAGGCTAGCCAGTGTCGACTTTTCATTAGTGTGTCATGTCGAAGGGTTACTGGGAGAGCACACACGAATTAGCAAAGGCAGTTTAGAGCTCGTATTGGATGACTTTATTCAAAGAAATGAACATCACCGAAGCTCGGTCGTTCCGAATTTTGAAGCTTATCTATCCCAGCGCACCCAGTTGTTGAGTTCTGCTAAGGAAGATTTCCGTCTTAGTGAGTTTAAACCTCGCCCATTAACGTCATTTGTGCGCAACAAGCTGATCAGTGAGAGCTACTTACCTCTTATTGGCGACAACTTTGCTAAGCAAATGGGTACGTTAGGCGATAAAAAGCGTACTGACTTGATGGGGATGCTACTTCTTATCTCTCCGCCTGGTTATGGTAAAACGACGTTAATTGAGTATGTTGCACACAAATTAGGTTTGGTGTTCATGAAGATCAATGGCCCATCCATCGGTCATCAAGCAACATCCCTCGACCCCGCTGACGCCCCTGATCAAAATGCGGCGCGTGAAATTGAGAAAATTAACCTCGCTTTCGAGATGGGCAACAACGTGTTGCTGTACTTGGATGATATTCAACATACCCATCCCGAATTCTTACAGAAATTCATCTCACTCTGTGATGGCACGCGTCGCATAGAAGGCACTTGGAAAGGGAAAACGAAAACCTACGACATGCGCGGCAAAAAGTTTGCTGTCGTGATGGCGGGTAACCCGTACACCGAGAGTGGCGAAGCATTCAGAATCCCAGATATGTTGGCTAACCGTGCGGACATCTACAACCTCGGTGATATGCTCTCTGACCAGAAATCGATCTTCGATTTAAGCTTTATCGAAAACTCGCTCACCTCCAACAACGTGCTTGCGCCTTTAGCAACGCGAGACCTGAATGATTTGTATCGCTTTGTCAGAATGGCAGAGGGAGAAAGCATCGCGCTGAGTGAGATGAGCCATTCGTACTCTGCGATCGAATCTAGCGAGATCGTGACAACCTTGCAAAAACTGATCATGGCGCAGCAAATTGTCTTGAAGGTGAATCAGCAGTACATCAAGTCAGCCGCAACAGCGGATCAGTATCGTGTCGAACCTCCCTTCAAGCTGCAAGGCTCGTATCGAAACATGAATAAACTGGCGGAGAAAATCTCGTCAGTGATGACTGACCAAGAGATGAACACACTGCTTCAAGATCACTATCAGGGTGAAGCACAAACACTGGCCGCGGGCACTGAGGAGAACCTACTCAAGCTTGCAGAGTTACGTGGTGACATGACGGATGAACAACAAGCACGTTGGTCTGAAATCAAAGAAGGGTATCAGCGTCAGCAAATGATGGGTGATTCCGAAGACCGAGCAGGACAGGTTGTGCAGCAACTTGCTATGTTGAATCAACATGTTGCTCGATTTGGTCGTCATGATCAGGAGGGAAGCTAAATGAATCGACAGAAATGGTCTGCGTGGTTAGAGGCTTCGATACAAGATTATCGCCTAGATGATAGTGAGCGAAGAGAGCTCCAATCAGAGCTGCAGGACTCGGTATTAAGTCATGAAGACCGCGCCTACCTGCGTAATATGAGCTTTAAGCTCGTGCAGCAAGAAATCCAAAATCAAGGTGATGCAGCCGCTTTAGTTCGTTGGTTGGAGCGCGTGGTCAAAGTTTTAGACAATGTCATGAGTGAGAACTCGGCAGACACCGCGTCGAGCTGGTTTTCTCCGGGTAGAGCGTGTGCGTCCGGCATCATTGAACAGCTGAAGCTGGCTCGTCACTCGGTGGACATTTGTGTTTTCACTATCGCGGATAACGACTTAACCGATCAGATCCTCGCCGCGCATAAAAGAGGCGTGACGGTCCGAATCGTGACCGACAACGACAAAATGTACGATAAAGGCAGTGATGTTGAATACCTTGCAGCACAGGGCGTGGCGGTCAAAATTGATACGACTCGATACCACATGCACCATAAGTTCGCGATCTTCGACCAACAGCGGTTGATTAATGGCAGCTTTAACTGGACACGCAGCGCTTCTAAATACAATCAGGAAGATATCACGCTTACCGACGACCGCAGGTTTGTTTCTGCGTTCTTAAGACAATTTGAAACGCTATGGCAGAAGTTTCCTTGCCATAAGCCTTCATAAATATAGGGAGATCCCATGACCGAATTGATGAATTCTGAACATCAGGTACTTGAGGTGGACGCTACTCCTCAAATCGTCGCACTCGCAGAGCAATTTGATGCGTTTGATAGCGTAGCGACGATCACTTTTGGTAAAGAGGCGCTGGAAAAAATCACCGCTTTCTCTGACGAAGTGTTAGAGCAAGTTCGTGTTCGCGACAGTGGTGAAGCGGGCGATATTTTGCATGCAATGGTATCGTCTATGGACAGCGCTGAATTCTCAAATCTAGGCAAAACCAGCTTGTTATCGAGACTTCCTCTAGTCGGTGAGCTTTTTGATTCATTCAAAAAATTCTCGGCAAGTTTTGATTCAGTGAAAAGCCAATTGGAACAGCTTTCAGGACGTTTAGAAGCACAAGAGATGAAGTTGGCTCATGATATTAGCCAGCTCGATACGCTCTATGACCATAATTTAGAATTGCTCGGCGGATTAGAGCAGTACATCGCCGCTGGTAAGTACAAGTTAAACCAGCTTACGCAAAATGTATTACCAAGCTTACTGGCACAATCTGAGCAAAGTGGTGACGCGTTAGATGCCCAGAAATACCGTGATGCGACTCAAGCCGTTGCGCGTTTAGAAAAGCGCGTGCATAACCTTGAGCTCACTCGCCTGGCTGCTATCCAAACCGCACCTCAGATTCGATTGTCTCAAGAAGGCAATAAAATGCTGATGGAAGACATTCAAGATATCGTGCACAACACTTTCCCATTGTGGAAGCGTCAATTCTTGATTGCGATTTCCAATTATGAAAAAGAGAAAGCGTTGAAGGTAACGCGTGCGGTGAAGGATTACACCAATAAGCAATATGTGCAAAACGCAGAGAAACTGAAGGCGTTAGAAGAACAAATTGCAGAAAACTACCAGCGTGGCATTCTCGATCTCGATTCTCTAGAGACCGTGAATCAACTGACGATAGAAACGTTGAACAATACGCTATCGCGAGTGAAGGAAGGCAGAGCACAACGCGAGCAGGCTCAACAAGTGATTGAGCGAGCAGAAGCAGAACTTAAACAAGCTCTTGAGCAAACCTTGTAAGGTGAACCATCGAGAAATCACTCCCTCACTCATTTTTTATCTACTTTTAACGAGTAATAGAAAATAGGGAGTGATTTTTTTGGTAAAAGAGACAGCGTGGCTTTATCCCAAACTTAAGCGAGACCACACTGCGGTGATTGCGCTTACATGTGACCAGAACCGTGGAACATGCCACCGAACATTCCGCCAAATATCATCCCTAAAATGCTGAAGATGATCCCTAGAATGATCATCGCAGGAATTGAAGCGATAGCGAACTTGACCATAAAGATCACCATCGACATAAATGGCATTTTAATATCAACAACCGTCACTTCTTGTTTTGAATTTTCATCAGACACGAGCGCTCTCCTAAATTTGCATTCTGAATATGCAGCCAGTTTATTACACCTAAACACAAGAAAACGTTGAACTACTTTGCGCTTTTCTCTTTATGGGATAACAACTGATTAATCTGAGAAATACGGCACGCTATGAATCGCTATCAGAAGCGGGTAAAACCTTTCAATCAAGCGCCGGATAATCGGTATAGCCGTGTTCATTACCACCAAAAAGCGTAGAGCCATCCAGTTCAGCCAGAGGTTGTTGGTGCTGTAAGCGCGCCACCAAATCTGGGTTAGAAACAAACGGGCGTCCAAACGCGACTAAATCCGCATAACCTTTCTCAAGCACCTCGTCAGCACGCTCTTGGGTGTAACTGCCAGCGACGATAATCGTGTTGGTGAAGTATTCGCGCAGCTCGATACGGAAACTTTCTGGAATCACTGGTGCGTCATCCCAATCCGCTTCAGACAGGTGCAAGTACGCAATATCACGAGCTTGAAGTTGTTTCGATGCATCGAGAATGGTCGGAACAATGTCAGGGCAGTTCATGTCCTTGAAAGTGATGAATGGCGCGAGTCGTACTCCCACTTTGTTGGCACCGATAGCTTCGCTCACCGCATCGACCACTTCTAATAAAAAGCGAAGTCGGTTTTCGCGAGTACCGCCGTAGTTGTCGGTTCTGTGGTTTGAATTGGTACGCAGGAACTGGTCAATCAGGTAACCATTACCGCCGTGGATTTCAACGCCATCGAAGCCTGCTTCAATCGCGCGTTTCGCTGCATTGGCAAAATCACTCACAACACGGTCAATATCGGCTTGAGTCATGGCTCGTGGCTCTACACAATCGACCATGTTGCCATTACCTTGTTCGTCGGCAATCCACACTTGGGTTTCTACTGGCTTTAGTGCTGATGGGGCAATAGGCTGTTCGCCTTTTTGGAATGTCGGGTGTGATACACGGCCAACATGCCATAACTGACAAAACATCGCTGCGCCTTGCTCTTTTGCTGCTTGAGTGATGGTTTTCCAGCCAGCCACTTGTTCATCAGTGTAGACGCCTGGTGTGAACGAGTAACCTTGTGAATCGTCTGAAATCTGGGTGGCTTCAGAGATGATTAACCCTGCGGTAGCGCGCTGCTTGTAGTAAGTCGCCATCATTTGGTTTGGAATGTTGCCCGGTTGGCTAGTGCGCGCTCGGGTCATTGGTGCCATGACTACGCGGTTTTGTAGAGTTAGTTGTTTCAGCTGTGCTGGTTCAAATAGCTTGCTCATGATCGATTCCTTACTTAAGTAGTGGCACTTGGGTTTTGTTGCTTACCGATTCCATCCAATCTTTCACGGTGTTGTCCCATTGGATTTCTGCGGCGCTGAAGAACCCGCGCAAAATAGAAAATAGGATCGCTTCGTCTACCAACGTCACATGCTGGTAGGAATCGAGATTCAACACGCTTTTCGCACGTTTAATGAGTGCTTCGACCTCTTTGGCAATGTTTGGTGTGTCTTGCAGAAGTGCGTCAAAATTGAGTGCTTCCGTTTCCTTTTTCGCGCGCCAAGCGAGCTGTGCAGACTGAGTGGAAAACTCTGGTAAATCAATGTTTGACCAACGTGGGTAACCCACCTTCTGCAGTGGAAGAAACGCGATTTTTTGCCAATCCAGTGCTTGTTGAGATGGTTGGCTTGTTTCACTTGATGTAGCCAGTTCAAGGAAGTAAGCGATGATATCTAGGCTTTCTGCCATCGCTTCACCGTTGTCTTTGATAAGAAGTGGTACTTGTTTGGTTCCAATCAGGTCTGTTGTGGTTTTGTCATCGTCATAAGCAATATTGATGACGTCGAGTTGGATATTCAGCATGCCAGCAACATAGCGGACGCGAGCACTGAATGGGCAATGTTCGTAAATGTAGAGTTTCATAGTGTTTTCCTATCGATTCGTATTGGGTAGCCCCGCTTGTTCGGGAGGCGTTAAGTCAGGGCTACCAGTAGGGATGAAATTAGTTGTTGAAGCTTGGCGCTAAGTCGGTTTCTTTGCTTTCTTTGCGGTTCGCCTTGGCGATGAATAGCAGACCAATCAGTGGAACAATGATGGCTGCGTAAGGGATCATGCCTGCGCCCATTTGGCTATCGAGCACCATGCCGCCTAAGAAGCCGCCAAAGGCATTGGCTAAGTTGAACGCAGAGATGTTTGCCGTCGCCGCTAATTCTTGACCTTCACCACCGTGGTTCATTACTCGAAGCTGCATTGCTGGCACGTTAGCGAATGACGCAATACCAAATACAAAGGCGGTGGCAATAAACAGCACTTTACTGTCGACAGTTAGGCCGACCAGTACCAGTGACACAATCATCGCGATAGCCCAGAACATGGACGCTTTTTGTAGGTTTTTATCTGATGAACGACCACCCATGGTGTTGCCGATAATCAGACCGACACCAACGATAACCAAAATCCAAGTCACGGCACTTTCACCAAACCCAGTGATGTGCATGGCGATAGGGGCGATGTAGCCATACAAAGTCATAAACCCCGACCAAGCAAATACGGTGATCGCAAGGCTGATAAGTAGCATTGGGTTTTTGAACGCAGCCAATTGCGCTTTGACATCTTTTGCTTCGCCATGACCAGTCGATTTGATCACTGTAGTGATGAAGAACAGAGCCACTAAACCGAAAGCAGCAACGGTCAAGAAAGTGGTGTGCCAGCCGAATTGCAAGCCAATCCAAGTACCGCCAGGCACACCTAAAACGTTAGCCAGTGTTAGGCCTGCGAACATCTGTCCGACCGCACGACCTGCCATTTTTTCTGAAACCAAATTGGTCGCGACCACGGCTCCGATACCGTAGAAAGGACCTTGAACCAAGCCTGTGATCACTCGACTGACCATCAACACAAAGTAGTTCGGTGCGAAAGCGGACAATACGTTGCCGAGAATAAATAGCACCATTAGCCCAGCTAGTACGGCTTTCTTGTTAAAGCGTGCTAAGTAAATCGTAAGTAGCGGGCCGCCAAACACAATGGCAAGCGCGTAGGCACTGATTAGGTAACCCGCTTGCCCTTCCGTGATGGACAAAGAGTTGGCGACTTGAGGAAGGATTCCTGCGATAACAAATTCCGCGGTACCGATAGCAAAAGCTGCAAGCGTTAAAATCCATACCTGCAGAGGCATTTTTTCTTTATTCATGGGGAGTCTCTTTTTTATTTCGTTTGAACCCATTGGTGCCATGCTTTTTTCTTGCTCTGGCACCTTGTTTTTATTGGCGGTTAGCTAAGCATGTGTTGTTAGCCAAGCAGTGCGCCACCATCGACATCAATCACGGCGCCGGTCATGTAGCTGTTTTCAATCAGAAGTAGGTAAGCTTTTGCAACGTCACTGGCTTCGCCAACTTTGCCTACGGGCAAGCTATTTTGTGTGCGTTTGAACATGGCATTTCTGTCGTCTTCGTTCATGCCTTGATAGGCCTCAGTTCTAGTCAAACCTGGGCTGACCGCATTCACTCTGATCGGAGCTAATTCTTTCGCCAGTACTTTCGTGGTTGCTTCAATGGCAGCGTTGATGGCGGTTTTTACGTAGGTGTTAGCGACAACTTTGCGCGACAACATGCCAGACGTTAGCGTGATTGAGCCGCCTTTCTTGATGTAGCGTGCTCCATGTTTTGCCGCGTTGATGGCACCCCAAAATTTGGTATCAAAAGCGTATTTCGCTTGGGAAACATCCACGTCCACTACTTTGCCTGCTGGAGCATAAGAACCTGCCGTGACGATCAGGTGGTCAAAAGCACCAATGGTTTCGAAGTAGTGGTAAACCGATTGTTCATCGCTGATGTCTAGCCCTGTTTTGCGGCTTGCTACGTGGACAACCGCATTGTCGCTCGCAAGTTGTTGGCTAAGTTCAGCACCAATACCTGATGTGCCACCTAGTACGACGTAAACAGTTTTTTCTGTTTTCATGATTTGTTTCTCCAATCTCGTTTCGATGGGGTCAGTATATTGATTGGAATAAATTTGATAATTGGCTAATATTTGAATTGATTATTCAGCTCAGGTGAATAATGAGATTTGAGGAGTGAATGTGGACAAGTTTTCGGATATGACGCTGTTTGTCAGCATAGTGAAGAACCAAGGGCTGGCGGCGGCAGGTAGAGAGCTCGGCTTTTCGCCAGCAACAGTAACGGCAAGATTACAGTCGCTGGAAGACCGTTATGGGGTGAAATTGCTTAATCGCAGTACAAGGCATATCTCGTTGACGGACTCTGGCGCGATGTACCATCAGGCATGCCTGGAAATCATCGACAGCGTTAAAGAGACGGAGAACTTACTCCAAACTGGCACCAAAGAAGTGCGCGGCACACTTAAAATCTCGGCTCCTCGTGATATTGGCAAGCAATATATTTCGCCAATACTGTCGGAATTTAGCCAGCTCTATCCCGATGTGATCCCTTATCTGTACTTGAATGATAACTTATCCAACTTGGCAGAGTCCGGTTTGGATATCGTTATCCGATATGGTGAGTTAGCCGACAGCAACCTTATCTCTCGCAAACTGGCGTCCAGTCGCCGAGTACTTTGCGCTTCTCCTCTGTATTTGGCAAAGAAAGGCACGCCGATCACGCCACAAGATTTAGCACAGCACGATTGTTTAGCCATGGTTCGCAGTAATGAAGAGCTGAAAACATGGCATTTTCAAGATGAAGAGCAGCACAACGTTGTTACCTTCGTACCAAAGCGTTTTTCTGATGATGGCGAAGTGATTCGTCAATGGGCGTTAGATGGGGCGGGTATTGCATTGAAATCGATTCTCGATGTGCAAGAAGACATCAAACAGCAGCGTTTAGTGACGGTGTTAAATGGCTATATGAAGAACTTCAACGCATCAACTTCTTCTGCAGGTGCAGATTTGAACGTGATATACCTGAGCCGGCAGTATCAACCTAAGCGACTTCGTTTGTTTTTGGACTTCTTGATTGAGCGCTTCCATAGCCAGTTTCCTGAATAAGCAAGGCTTAGACGGTAACCTGCAATTGAGGCCATGTGATCAGCCAGTTTTTGGATTCTACCCGAGATTGAAACAGCGTTAATGTTCGCTTGGGATTGTAAGTAATCTGGCCTTCAAACAAAGACTCAAATCCGAACGCTGAAATGCACTCTATCTGTTTCTTTTCGTCCAATCTGGCAGCAACGGCCGTCTCTTTTTCTGGCCAGTAACTCATTGCATCGAAGGTGCTTTGGTATGGCTTATCACCATTCCTTAGGTGCATGTTTGCTTGATTGCGAACTTGCCAGTTGAGCTCTGGCATTAAGGCGTTTAGTTGAGCTTCGTGTTTGAAGTAGGCTTGTTCGTCCAACTCATTCGGATCGAAATAAACAACATCAAGATCGTTTAATGGTGTTGGATTTTGCTTTTGGTGAAGGTGATCCCAAACTAGATTTCGTACGAAGCCCGCAGCAATGTAGCAATCCGGTAAAGCCAGTGAACGAACACACTCCAAAGCTCTCATACGAGTAGAGTCGTTGAGCAATAATTGACTGAGCGCTTCCATTTCTAGTCAGCCTTTGCTGGTGGGTAGTTGTATGCCCAACTCTTCGCGTTTTCGTTTACTCAAGCCAAGTGCAACCAGCCGGTAGGATTCGGATATATAGTACTTTAGCTCTTCGTCTAAGCGTCCGGATGTTTCCGTTTGTTGAATCCATTTCATACCACGGTTTGCGAAATAAGGGGCAGGAATATAGCCCTCATAATCACTTAAAAAATCGAAGTTTAAAGGGGAAGTCTTAAACGTAAAGGTAGGCTGCTTGTCTTTACTCCAACCGCCAATAGCAAACACTTTTCCGCCTACTTTCCAAACGTGCGCGTCACCCCATTGAACAACATGAGAAGTGGCAGCGAATGAGCCGCAGAATTGATTAAATTCATCGTATGTCATCGTTACACCTCGTTCATTTTCAACTTAAATTCTGTGCCAGTTTCGTTATTCTTTCGATCAAAGCTAAGTGAGATTCCGAGGTCTCTCGTCGGTGACGATAAATTCCTACCGTTCCCGGTTTAGCTTTTTTTTCCATAGTTAGTTTCTGTAAACCGAACGACTCCAAATAATCACTCAGATGGCTGGTATAGGACATTACAGCAACGCTGTCTTTGAGGGTATCAATGCTTGCAAGTAATGAGTCAATTTCGTACGTCGGTCTATCATCCAGTTGCTGACGTTCCCTTTCGTTTTGCTTGGGAATTGGGTTGTCTAAAACATGGTTAAACTTTTTTGCATCATAGGTGACGGATAGGGCGGGGTATTCATGCAGCATTCGCTCTGTGACGACTTGACCGAGAAGAGGGTGGCTCGGTGAAACAAAGAAGTCATCAACAGTTTGAAATAAAGGAATAAAGGTAACATCACACTTTGACGATAACCCTACAATTTCATGACCAATGAAGAATTCAATTTGCTCATTAATCAAAGAATCCATTAAGCCCAAATGATTGCCAAATTCGACGTGTGTGGATGCGGATGGTTGATGAGACAAATGTTCATCTAAGGCTTGCTTTACGAACAAAGGCCACCAAGCGTCCCCGGTTCCTATTTTTATTTTGCCGACTTGATACTGCTTCCTTTCTTCAATGCCCTGCATCATTTGATTGTATTCGTGCTGCATCGCATCGCTATGACGATAGAGAATACGACCAAACTCGGTCAGAACCATGCCGCTTTGGTGGCGCTCAAAGAGTGTGACGCCAAGAGACTCTTCCAGCTTTTTTAAATTACTCGTCATTGTCGGTTGGCTTAGTCCGGCCATCCTTGCGGCGGCACTTATGCTTTGACAACGAGCAATCAGTAAAAATTGCTGTAGAGATTTGTCCATTGTTATTCCCCTTTGTGAAACAAGGTTTCTTGGGGGTATTGTGCACAATTTCTTTTATAAATCACAAATCTGCTATCTGACATAATTGAATTTATGAGTGTTTCATAGAACTAAATCACTATTGGTGGGCAACATATAGATATTGTCTATAAAGCTTTCGATGTTACCTATTTTTCTCTGAAGAGCGTCTTCCTTAGACTGTCGCCAAAATAACAATCTAAGGGATGAACATGAAACCAAGTATTATTGCGCTTGCTGTTGCTGCAACGATGGGGTTAGTTGGATGTGGTTCAGATTCTGATACCACGGAGGTAGTCGATAAACCGATTATTTCGGAAGACCTTTACTTACGTGGATTGAATGGCGATTGGGGGACTGCAGAACACGCGAAGCTGAACTATTTAGGGAACAATGAATATGAAACGGTGTTGCGTGTAGCGCGAGGCAGTAACCAATTCAAGATTGCCGATCCTGGCTGGCAAATCCAATACACTCATTTTGAACAGCCTGCGAGGTTTGATGAGGCTCAGGACTACTTACCAAAACCAGAAACGAATGAAGCGTGTATGAATGACGACTGTAATTCGGAAATCACGTTTGAAGATAAAGGTTACTATAAGTTCTCTGTGAGTTTTGCGGATGAAAGCAGTGCGACGATGACCGTAACAAAAGCCACGCAGGAAGAGGCAGAGAAGTATTACTCAGATGCTATTTTGGATCCTGAAATGGTGCATGAGGGGCATCAAGATAAAGAACTAAAACTGTTCCGAAACTATGATGACAGTAATGAAACAGTGACATTTTCAGTCAAGGATCCTAAAGCAGACCTGCGTGAATTTGGCATCTCAACCACGACGGAACTGCGAGACGCTCTGGATCAAGGCATGGTGATTACGGAGAAAGAAGGGCCTCGTGTGGTTTCTGGCGATCTCGCGTTTGATGCACTGTTCGCTTTGACGATGAAAGAGCTCGATCAACTTGCGGTGTCTGAGATCAAAGACGGCAATTACAACTACAACAAACCAATAAAGGCAGAAGTGTTTGAGACAGGTGCCAAGTGGCATTACGTTTGGACTCGTGATTTGGCATATGCGGCCGACCTTTCCCTTGCTTTGATGAATCCTACGCGTGTTGAAAACGGCTTGGAATTCAAATTATCAGCCTTCCGAGACTCAACAGATCAACAATACGATGGTGAGCAAATCGTCCAAGATACAGGCACTGGTGGCAGTTGGCCGATCAGTACCGATCGAACAACATGGGCCTTAGGGGCAGAACGTTTACTGTCGGCATTGGATGGCGAAGCTTACAACCAATTTGCAGAGCGCGCTTACAACGCGGTTAGCAACACGCTAGAAGCCGACCGTTTAGCGGCATTTGATCAAGATTCAGGCCTTTACACGGGAGAACAGTCGTTCTTGGACTGGCGTGAGCAGACATATTCTACGTGGACGCCTGATGATGTTAATGCGATTGGTAGTAGCAAAGCGTTGTCTACTAACGTGGTTCACTATCGAGCAATGCGCTTAGCAGCGAAGTTGGCAGAACAATTTGACTCAAAAAACGCGGTGAAATACGCAGATTGGGCTGATCAATTAAAAACGGCAATCAATACCCAGTTTTGGAATGAACAGCGTGGTATGTATGTGAGTTACTTGTTCGATAACGGGCAAGATATTGCGGTCGACAAATATGACATGCTTGGGGAAGCGCTGGCGATCATAAGCGGTATTGCAAGCAATGAACAAGCGAAGCAAATCATGGAAAACTATCCTCATAGTGAGTTTGGTGTGCCAGTTTACTTCCCTCAACAACCTGATGTTCCTGTGTATCATAACCGTGCTATTTGGCCATTTGTCACCGCATATAGCTTGCGCGCTGCACATCATACCCAAAACGTGGCAGCGGCTAACAATGCGATTCAATCCCTAGTTCGCGGCACCGCAACGAACCTATCAAATATGGAAAACTTGGAGTGGTTGTCTGGCAAGTCTTTCATCATTCATAGCGATCATGGTGCAGATGCTTCTCTAGATGGCCCAGTGATTAACTCGCAGCGTCAGTTATGGTCAGTCGGCGGTTACCTCAGCATGGTCGTAGAAACCATTTTTGGTATTCATACCGAAACAGGTCAATTGGAAGTGAAACCGTTTATTACCGCTTTGGTAAGAAACCAGATTTTTGCTCAATCTGACCAAATCAAGTTGGAAAACTTTAGCTTCAAGGGAAAAACTTACTCCGTGACGGTTAGTCTTCCTAAGGCGGATGGACAACTAAATGGTTATTACCCCGTTAACGAGGTGAGCGTGGACGCTAACGGTAATTATTCTGTCACACTCGGCAATGTTGTTAATGATGATAGCAGCGTCAACGTTATTGAAGGCGTGAAGCCATACGCAACAGAAAGTGCGCAAGTTTACTCTCCGCAAGAGCCTAAATTGGACCTTTCGCGCACGGGTGATAACGTCACTATTGATGTCACCAGTGCTTACAACATCAACCTCTACCGAAATGGTCAGCTTATCCAAAATAATGTAAACGGTAAGCAGTTCAGCGATACGCTCAATGGTTTTTCATGTTACTTAGCTGAAAGCATCAACGAACAAGGCTTCCGCTCCAACCCGAGTGAGCCAATGTGTATCGGCCAAGAAATCCGCGTAAAATTGGAAGGTGATTATCAACCTCTAACAGACGGTGTTGATGTGGTTAAGGTGGGTAAAGACAGCGGGGATGTAAATGGTCTGAGTGCTTTCACCGTTCCTACTAACGGGCGATACCAGTTGGCGGCGTGGTATAACAATAACCTAGGCCAACTAAATACCGGTATTACCAACGCAGTGAAAGAGCTTGAAGTTCTCGACGAATCTGGTCAGTCAGTTGGTAAAGGTTACATTCAAATGGGCCATATTGGTGAGAACAAAGGTATGCGTTACTCAACACCGATTGAAGTTTCCTTGGAACAAGGCAAATCATACCGATTGGTTCTCAAAGACCATTTCAATATGAGTTACTTGAAATCTAATGAAACCTACATTTACTCAGGTGGAGTAGATGGCGAGATGAATGAAGCGCAGATTGCTGATATCCGAATCACACCGCTTCAATAACGTGAATTGAAGTTCTAAGAAAAAGCCGCTGGTTTATCCAGCGGCTTTCTATTTAAGTAACCACTGGATGTTCGTTGTAACGTGAATGCTCAGAAAAGTGCTTACCAGCGCTTGGATTCCGACATGCTAGTGGAGAGATGGTCGATAAAGGCTCTTAATAACGGTGTGACTTGTTTACGTGTGCCATAGATGGCATGAACGCCTAACGTTTTTGGGTGCCATTCTGGTAACAGCTGAATCAACTTACCCTCAGTGAGCAAATCCTTCACGGTTGGGAAAGGCTGTAAGCTGACTCCGTTACCATTTAAAGCGGCAGCAAGCAGTACTTCTGGGGTATTCGCGCTGATATTGCCTTTGATGGAGACTGATTCATCACCGTTTGGTCCAGAAAATATCCACTCAGAACGACCAAAATAGCTAAAAGAGAGGCAATTGTGGTGCCCTAGGTCTTGGGCGTTTAACGGTGTGCCTTTTTGCTCGATATATTTGGGAGAAGCACATATCACCGAGCGGCATTCTCCTATTTGCTTTGCCACGATATTATCAGGCAGCTCATTGGTGATGCGTATGGCAAGATCAATGCGTGATTCCACGAGGTTTATGGTTTCATCTGTCGACACAATATCAATCGCCACATCAGGCCACTTTTCAACAAAGCTTGTGATTGCATCAATGAGGAAGCTACTCACAATGGAATAGCTTGCGGTAATACGCAATTGACCTTTTAGATTCACTCGATTTTGGTTTCGGATTCCGCTTAGGGATTCTTCAAGTGCAAGTAGCTCTCGTGCAATCTCAAGCGTCTCTTTCCCTGCACTGGTTAAGCTGAGGCTTCGAGTTGTGCGGTGGAGTAAACGAGTATCCATCCACTTTTCGAGCTCACTTAAATAACGTGTCACTTTGGTTCGTGAAAGATCGAGGTGCTCTGCTGCTGCACTCAAACTGCCACGCTCTACGATCGTGACAAAGACGTTCATTGCCTCAAGTCTGTCCATTCTGCTGTTTTACCTTAAGAAAATCACCGCCATAGTATATGTCCGGATTTCGCAACAGTGAAAGTTAATTTGCTGTCTATTTCATCTAAAACCAATCAAATACGATGACCTCAACAATAAACGAGCCGCATGAGTTGGTTCTCTAACACGGAATAAGATGATGAATAAGCGTTCAATTACTCTACTGATCACAGCACTAACGGCATCGAACTATGTGTCAGCTGCGGACTTAACGATTACCCACTACAACCCCGGTGAAAATGCGATCTTTCCTGCAAGCTCTGTGCTTGTTTCTGGTGAAAAAGAACTGATGTTGTTTGACGCACAATTTAGCGTCAAAGACGGAAAAAAATTGGTGGAACAGATTAAAAACAGTGGCAAAGAGCTGTCGATGATTTACATCAGCAGCGGTGACCCAGACTATTATTTTGGCCTAGAGCCTATTGTTGCGGCATTCCCTAATGTAAAAGTGGTTGCGAGCGAAGCGGTTGTTAAACATATCGAGCGAACAAAAGACGCAAAACTGGCGTACTGGGGACCGATTTTAAAAGAGGGGGCACCATCAAAAGTTGTTGTGCCTACGGTTCTCAACGACACCACTCTAACGCTTGAAGGTAAGCGCATTGAAGTAAAAGAAATCAATACTCATGATGCTTACCTTTGGGTACCTTCGGAGAAGACGGTATTTGGTGGAGTATCGGTTTACAGTGGCGTTCATGTTTGGATGGCGGACACTCAGTCGAAACAAGAGCGTACCCAATGGTCTCAATCGCTGGAGCGCATGAAAGCACTGAAACCACAAACCGTGATTCCGGGGCACTACCTTGGTGATATGCCGAAAGGTGTGGAAGGTGTTCAGTTCACCATGAACTACATCGCAGACATTGAGCAGACGTTAGAAAAATTAAGTAAGCCATCAGCAAGCGAGATTTCGGCAGCGATGAAGGCTAAGTACCCGAAGTTTGCTGCCACAGAAGGCGATTTAGAACTGGGCGCGAAAGTGCTAAGTGGTGAAATGGAGTGGCATTAATCTAAGCCTGTTATTTGCCATACTATCCAAAAACAGCCCCTCATTGTGAGGGGCTGTTGTCGTAATAGCTTTGCCACTTGTCGACGTGGTTTACGATGTGATTGCTGATGAGTGGTAAGTAATTAAAGGCGTGTTCAAAGCTTCAGAACAATTCTTGCCGAGTTACGTCACATACTGACACATTCAAAATCGGTACATGACCGATTAAATAACCATACAAAAAGTCATATTTTTGGTGTCACAGATGATTGGTGTATTTGTCCCCAATAAATACCTAGTCTAACGCGCAAATTATCTGTTAATTCATCACGGTGATGGACGTCATATAACTTGATACAGTTTGGCCAATTTAGTGTCTGTAGGGGTGTAAACACACTTCTTCATTGTCATAAGAGTCGAACAGTATGGTAAATGATGTGGATTTCACCTTTGATGTTTCGGGGTTCTCCGGTGCATTTAAAGTCGAAAGCTTCCGGATCACGGAAACAGTCTCTTCTCCCTTTGAAATGAATCTAACAGTATTGTCTGACGACGATGCCATCACATTCGATATGTTAAGCCGAAAAATGGGCGTCCTGAACCTTTTTGGCCAAGGCATAGGGACTGCTCGTCAGTTTAATGGCAGTATCTCTGAGCTTCGCTATTTAGGTACTGGTCGCCGCTTCTCGCGTTATCATATTACCTTGGTTCCACACCTTTGGTTTCTCACTCTGCGTCAAGATTGTCGAATCTTCCAGATGCAAACCGCGCCCGACATCATTCGTCAGGTATTTGATGATGCAGGCATGAGCGATTACCGCTTTGAACTGTCAGCGCAATATGAAGCGAAAGAGTACGTTCTTCAATACCGTGAGAATGACCAGCACTTTGTGCAGCGATTAATGGCAGAACATGGGCTTTGGTACTATTTCGAACACAGTGACGCTGGACATACCATGGTCATCGTCGATAGCAACGATGCGATACCTGAGCTCATCAGTTCACCTACTAATGCTTCTTACCTAGGACCTGTGATTTATCATGCCCAAGGTGGTGGCACGCCAGATCGAGAACACATCTTCGACCTCGAACAAACGCATCGTACTCGCACTGGCATCGTCAGCTATGGCGATTACAACTATCTCACGCCGAAAATCCCACAAGGAAAAAGCGCCGATGAAGGCCCGAACTTTGATTTGCAGCGCTACGATTATCTTGGCCGTTATACTTCACCAGACTTAGGGCAGCAGCGTGTAACGGAGTGGATGTCCGAATACACGGTGGACAGCCATCAGATTGAAGCTGCGAGCGATATCATGCGTCTCACCGCAGGCTACAGCTTCGATATCAGCCAGCACCCTCGTTCAGGCATCAACCGTGATTACCTCATGTTGACGGTGATGCACACTGGCTTTAACCCTCGTGTGCACGAAGAAGAATCGAGCGATGAACCTACGACTTATCACAATCAGTTTGTCTGCTTACCTCGAGACGTAACATTCCGTGCAGCTAAAATGGCGTCACCTGTCGTTGATGGTCCTCAAACCGCGGTTGTAGTTGGTCCTGCGGGTGAAGAAATCTACACCGATGAATATGGTCGCATCAAAGTTCAGTTCCATTGGGACCGCTACGCACAAAGCGATGAGCATAGCTCATGTTGGCTACGTGTTAGTCAATCAATGGCAGCACCCAACTGGGGAGCAGTCTATCTACCTCGTATTGGGCATGAAGTGATTGTGACCTTCCTAGAAGGCGACCCAGACCGCCCATTAGTGACGGGTGCGGTGTACAACGGTCTACACACACCGCCATACCCATTACCAGAAAATAAAACTCGCACTGTGTTTAGAACCCAAAGTCATAAGGCTGAAGGTTACAACGAAATGTACTTTGAGGATGAGAATGACCAAGAAGAAGTGCACTTCCGTGCTCAAAAAGACATGAAGACCAAAGTGCTCAATAACCGGTATCGAGACATCGGAAATGATGAAGAGTTAAAAGTCGGCAACAACCAAGAAAATAATATCTTAGGCAACCGTAAAGAAGTGATTGACGGACATAAAACCTCCATCACTAAGCAAACCTTTATGGAGCAGGTTGAGGAAGATGTTCACGTTACTTACAACGCTAATGAGAAAAAGCAAATCGCGAATAATCAAACACTATCCATTGATGAAAACCGCCAAACAATGATTGGCAAAAGCACGTCTCTAGACATCGAAGGAAATGCGACACTTGCTATTCTAGATAGTCGCTCTGTAGATGTCGGAAGTGACGATTTAAAAAGCATTGGTGCAAACCTCACGGTGGATGTTCAAGGTAATACGTCTATACGCTCAGATGGAGAGACGACCTATATTTCTGGAGAGGAAATCAAAGTTCAGGTTGGCTATGCGGGATTAATACTAAAAAGCAGTGGTAAGATTCAGCTCTATGGCTCTTCGATTACGATAGATGGTGGGTCTGAGAGCATCATCAAAGGTGGTAAAGTCGCTATTAACCCGGGTAAAGGTAAATCTCGCTTTATAGAAGCTCCGCCATATGAGTCTTTTATGCGTTATAACCAGCGCATTGTATTGAAAGACCAGTCCACAGGTGTTGTACATGCAAACAAGCAATACAAGATAGTGTTTGAGGATGGAAAGGAAATTTTTGGTAAAACTAACGACAAAGGTCAAACATCGTTAATAAATACCAAAGATTTAGAGGCTTCGTTTGATATTTACTGGAGAGAAATCTAATGACAGATGACCTATGGATTTATGCTGGCAGCTCAAAAACAACAGATGCGAACGATAAAGAACCGGTAGAGCTCAATGTCTCTGCAGGAAATATGTTTTGGGCCGATGACCAAAGTGGTCAGGATTTAGATATACAATTTGCTGTTAATGGTAAGTTAAGCCCGGTGTTGCCGAAAGAATTCACGCCTAAGGCGACGCTGATTCCAAATACCATTGAGGGTACGTGTAACTCTGTTGAAGTGTATGTGAACGGGCGAGGTTACACCGTAATAGAACGGGTGCCTACAGATGTAATAAACTCCCCCGGGGATCTAAAAGCAGCGATAATGACGTGCCCTGCTAAGGCCAAGAACCAAGATACTTTCATTAGACCTAATAATGGTGATGTTAATGAAGAAACCATTGCCATCTTGAAGGCAAGTGATAGTTTAGTTCTTCCAGAAAACCAATTAGGTGAGGTTTACAATATAGACGAGCTAACAGAGGAGATGGTTTCTGCAATTTATGACACTTTAGCAGAGAATTCTTTGTTGGCACTTGAGTTCTACGAGCACTTTGGTAGTGACAATAGAGATCAAAATGCTGCTGCTACAATTATGGTTCAAGCATATGAACATGGTAAAGCTTACAGATATTACAAAAAAAAGTATGGATTGGACCAGGCTAGAGCTTACCTCAAAGAGTTTATAGTAGAGGGCCGTTTCACATTGAATAAAATGAAACAATGGGGCGGTAAGTACGGCCTGACATTTAAAGGAAACAATAGGAGCCGCATATTTCTTACTTCTGTTAACTATGGGGTCAAGCATGAAAAAATTAAAATGGTCGGCACCACCTTACAAATGGCGGAAGATGTAAAATCGAAAAGTTACAAAAAATACTGGGGCAGGGTGTTAGATGATTCAATCCCTTTCAAAGGGTCAAATATTATCACTTTTGTTTTTGTTGCATCATTTGATGTGTATGAATTTTTTAAAAAAGATGTTGGCGAGCAAAATATTGCTGAGTTTCTAGGTGCTTTAGGTATGACTACAGCAAAGCTTTTTGTCGCTGGCGTTTTGTCTGCTATGTTATTAACTTTGATTGTTATAGGCTTAGGCTCTTTTGGGGTAACTATTAGTGCTGGAATTCTTTTATTAACTATTGCAGGGGTATCTTTTTTAGTTGGTTGGGGGGTTGATGCTTTTGATTCGTATCTTGGCATTAAAGATAAAGTAAAGTCATTTTTAAAAGAAGCTTTTCCTGAGTTAACTTTGGAAAATATGATTAATAAAGATATAGACAAGATGAAAAGTAATGTTGACAACTATATTGGTTCTTCCGCAATGAAAGGATCAGGATTTTTTGGGTTTTAAGGTTTATTATGGAAATTTACTCAGATAATAATCTGGATTTAAGTGTTAAAAGATTCTGTATATTATCGTTGTTTGTTTGCTTTCTACCGTTTCAAGTAGCATATACTATTGGTTCTGAATATTACATCTCTAAGGCTTATTGTTGGGCTATGCTTTTAATTACGAGTGCTGTACCATTGTGCACATTTACTAGGTTCGGTATTGATTTTATCCAAAAAAAACTTGAGTTTGGTTTTGTTTTTTTTCTAAATATTATTATTCAATTTTCAGTTTTCATAATTGAACCTATAATTGTTAATTCTAAAGATATTTTTGATATTCATTTTTATATGTTCTCTTCTCTAATTGTTGTAAATATTTTTGGTGTTTTCTCTGGGTTTGTTTTTAGTGATAGAAATAACTTTAACAATAAGAAAAATATTATCGTCAGAGGTAATGAAATTGAAGTTAGAGCATCAGATATCTTTGGTTTGCTTAGCCTCCACAGAATGCCTTTCCTAAGAAAACCATTTAAAAAAATGAGAAACGCTCTGGTTATTGTTGGTTTCTTAATCGGGAGTAGTGGTGCTGGTATCGCTATGGGGATGGCGGAAGTGCTGAAACGTTCCGACATTATAAGTCCTGAAGTAGGGGTTCACGCCGTAGGTTTTTTCAGTATTGGTATGCCAGTGCTGTTCACTTTCGGGATGTTGACTTATTCGATGGTGGCTTATTATCTTGAGTGGCGGAAGTTGATTGCTGAAATAGAGAAAGATTTTGGTGAACATAAAATTATCTATAATTTTCAGAAAAAACCATATAAGAAGATTAGAGAGATACTAGATTCAAAAGAATAATTCAAAAAACGTATATTAAGAAACCAGGTAGAAAATTGTTTTTACTGCTGTATAAAACAAAGCCGCTGAGATTATCAGCGGCTTTGTCGTTTTAACTCGCTATCTAATTACTTAGCAGTTTGCGGACGTGGCTTGCGACGTTGTCCTGATGGCTTGTTGCCTGACGGTTTACCGTTTGAAGGCTTTGCGCCTGCTGGTTTGCCGTTGTTAGGCTTGCGGTTACCTGATGGTTTGCTACCGTTACCGTTTTTATTTGCGCCCGGTTTGTTTGCACCTGACTGGTTGTTATTCGGTTTGTTACCACTTGGCTTGCCGTTTGAGCGAGATTGGCCGTCACGGTTGCCTTTTGGCTTACCAGCGCCGCCTTTGCCTGATTTGTTTTCGCCCTTGCCATTTTTGTTGTCGCTGTTGAAACGACGCTTTGGTTTGTTGTTACCGCCGCTGTTTTTCTTCTCAGCAGTTTGACCGTTTTCACCTTCTGCTTTTGGCTTCTTAGGCTTTTTCGGTTTCTTTGGCTTGATAGGGCGAGTATCTAGCTTCGACTCTGGCAATACGTTTGTTGGTGCGTAGCCTTCTAGCTCTTTACGAGGAAGCAGCTGTTGAATCAAACGTTCAATGGCAAACAGCTCTGATGCTTCAAGTGCGCACACTAGAGAAATCGCTTTACCCACTTCACCAGCACGACCGGTACGACCGATACGGTGAACGTAGTCTTCAGCCACTTTTGGCAGCTCAAAGTTAACCACTTGAGGAAGCTGAGGAATATCGATACCACGTGCGGCGATGTCCGTTGCAACTAATACACGAACTTCACCAGATTTAAAGTCAGCCAGTGCTTTAGTACGTGCGCCTTGGCTCTTGTTACCGTGAATTGCTGCAGCTGTAATCTTTTGGTCGATTAGGAACTTCGCTAAGCGGTTTGCGCCATGCTTGGTTTTGGTAAATACCAATACTTGTTTCCAGTCACCGTCTTTGATCAGTTTGACCAGCATTGGGGCTTTCTTCTTCACATCTGCTGGGTAGATGCATTGTTCTACAGTGCGTGCTGTCGAGTTTGCAGGGTTAACTGAAATCTCAACAGGATTGTTTACCAAGCCTTTTGCAAGGTCGCGGATTTCATCAGAGAAAGTCGCAGAGAACAGAAGGTTCTGACGTTGCTTAGGCAGTAAATCAAGAATCTTGCGAATGTCGCGAATAAACCCCATGTCTAGCATGCGGTCTGCTTCGTCCAGAACCAGCATTTCTAGTTGGTCGAACTTCACAGCGTTTTGGTTGTATAGGTCCAATAGACGACCTGGTGTTGCAACCAATACGTCCGCACCTTTACGTAGGCGAAGCATTTGCGGGTTGATCTTCACACCACCAAATACCACTGCACTCGTTAGAGGTAGGTGACGGCTGTACATGAACACGTTTTCTTGTACCTGAGCAGCAAGCTCACGAGTTGGCGTTAGCACCAATGCGCGGACTTGGTTGCTGCGCACACGTGGACCGTTCGACAGACGTTCAAGAATCGGAAGCGTAAAGCCTGCCGTTTTACCTGTACCAGTCTGCGCTGCTGCCATCACGTCTTTCCCTTCCAAAACAGCTGGAATTGCTTGTGCCTGAATTGGCGAAGGGGTGTCGTAGCCTTTTTCCTGAATAGCTTTAAGGATTGGAGCAGATAGACCTAACGAGGTAAAACCCATATGTATGATTCTCAATTGTCGAGTTAGATAACAAGGCGTCGAATTTATGTACGACGCGAAAAGTGCGACATTCTGAGGCTTTTAAGCGTTAGCTTCAACTATTTCCGTCATGGATAATTTTTTGAAGCAGATCTCATTTCTCACGATAGCGTTAAAATGCAGCCTTTACCTCAAGTTCGCTTGAGGTCTTAGAGTGTTTAACAAGTAAAAGGAAAACTAAAACGATAACCCAAATTAACAAGGAACAACGTTATGAAAAGCTATGTTGAACACGCCAATATCTCCGTTGTAAATGCGCGCAAAACCATTGAATTTTTAACGACTGCTATTCCAGAGTGGACAATCCGTGGTAGCGGTAAGCTTGATGACTGGTTTGGACGTCCTATCGAATGGTTTCATGTCGGAGATGAGCATTCTTACATTGCGATCTCCGATGGTGGAGATGGTGATGCTGGGCATTGGACAACACATTTTACTGGCATGAAGCATCTCGGCATCGTCGTCCCAGATGTTGATGCGCTTGTCGCTCGATTAAAAGAAGTGGGTTATGAGCTTGACCACTGGGGCGCGGAACACCCATTTCGTAAAAACGTCTATTACTTGGAAGATCATGGGATGCAGTTTGAGTTTGTCGAGTATCTGTCAGACAAAGACAGCGAACGAAATGATTACACTCAGTAGTGTTTATTGAATTAAGGCTGGAGCAAGGCATAGAGCGTATACCTTGTCTTAAGGGTGAGGCTAGTGCTTCGCGTGATCCAAAAAGGCTTGAGTTAGCAGTTGGAACAGCGCGTCAGTATCTGGCCTTTCTTCTATGTGATTGAATAGGGGAGTGTGCACATCGCCACGAATATCATCGTTATGTCCGCAGAGGCGATTACATAACTGCACAGGTTCAACGATCTTTTCTACGTCTGCATCAATAAGAATGCAGGCCTGAGAGAGCACCACTTGCCCGCCGCCTTTCTTCAGTAAGACTCGCTGTGCGGTTCCCACCACTTTTTGTCCATTGATGTTTAGGTTGTAGTCCCCGTCACAATAGGAGTTGGGTGTAGCGTGCACATCAACCTTTACACCAAGTTGTTCAAAGAAAACCTCTAGGACAGAACATAAGTCGAGATACGCTTTTTTGATGTCGTATGGCTGACCTTCTGGCCAATGATAGATGTGAGATAGATTAATAATTCCAGGAACTTGAGGTACGGGTGCGCCGCCAGTTTTTCTAGAGAATAGCTTCCAGTTAGTGTCTTCAAGGCCTTGTTCAAGCTCGTCTGAAATAGGCCACTTCTTTCCTGCAGGAAGGACGAGCGTTGGGCTTTTCACTTGCCACAACAATAAGACTTGAGAGAGTTGATCCGTCTGCACGAGTTTGATCAGTTCATCTTCTTTACTGAAAACATCTGCGACTTCAGTGGATTGATAGCGGATCAGTTTATTTTTGGAAGCCAAATTCAGTTCCTCTTTTCATCTACTCTTCAGTTTTACTCCAATTCCTTCACAAAATCCAATCACAACTCTGTTTTGTTTGAAAGTAAATGTTCATTAAAAACATTAAGTTAAAACCTTCAGGCGCAAATGTCGAGTCAGTTTTACAATTTGTTTTGATCGCAAGTGTTGCGTATGCAATGATTGTTATGTAATCTTTATTTCGTACCGCTACTCACATCAAATCAAAAAAGAGAATATCGCTATGAAAAAGTCACTCAGCCTAGCTCATCGACTCAGCTCTATCAGTGCACACCTACTCATCATGAGCTTTTTTATTAGCACCGTGTTGGTTGAATTATTTGGTGATCACCAAGCTATCTTGTTCGTCAAAACCTATATTTCTTATGCGATTTGGGCGGTAGTACCTTTAATGGCGGCAGCTGGTATTACGGGGTCAAAGATGGCTCCGAATGTAAAGAAAGGCCCATTAGCGGCAAAGAAAAAGCGTATACCTTTCGTTGCGTTGAACGGTATCTTGATTCTTGTTCCATCAGCCATTTACCTTCATCACTTAGCGGAACTTGGGCGGTTTGATACCACTTTCTATGTAGTTCAAATCGTGGAGTTAGTTGCTGGGTTCATCAATTTGACTTTGATGACGTTGAATATTCGAGATGCAAGAGCGTTAAAACGACCAACAAAAGCGCCTAAACAGGCTGTTATGTAAAGCATAAAAATAATTTGTTGGTCATCGTCTGGGTGATAAATAGAATCCGCAGACTATTTAATTCTAAGGCGATGAAATTATGAAAAAGTTAATGACTGCTGCAGCATTAGCAACGTTGTTAACTGGCTGCGTGACCTTCCCAACGCAAGAGTCCGAGCAAGTGAAAGTGATTTGGGATGATGTAAACGCAATCGCAAACTGCCAGCACCTAGGCACAGTAATGGGCTCAGAAGGCCACTTTTATGATTACTGGCTTCATGCAGACAAAGACATGGTTTGGGGCACACTAAACCAAATGCGCATTAAAGCAGCAGAGCTAGGGGCAGATACACTTTACTTGTATCAACCACTTGGCTTCTCAAGCTCAGTGACCATGTTCGCTAACGCGTATCAGTGTCAGAACTAAAAGAAAAAAGCAGACGTTAATGTCTGCTTTTTTCGTTTTAGTATTTGCCTTCAAGGCATAGCAAGGAACGACAAGGGAGACGCCGTGGATGCTAGTTATTTTTGCCCTGCGACTTAATTCAGCTCAGCTGTTTAGTTCAGTCCAGCAGTCGCCATGGCAACCGAATCGGTAAAGGACAAAGAGAAAGCGTCATCCGTGTTCAGAACTTTTGCTGGGAACTCTAGGCTTAGCTTAGCCTCTGGTGCGACTTCTGATTTGATACTGGTAATGAACTGACGAGTTTCTCCAGGTGAGATGGTCAAATCTTTGCCCGCTTGTGGGCCAAGCTCAGCGATACCAATCGTCGTTAGGCCATTACCTTCCTGATCGACCAAGCTCAACAAAGATTCTGATTTGTATATCAGTTCGCCCTTGTCGGTTTGATAAGCTTTGAAGGTATTAAAGTTCGGCTGTAACTCACCGTCAGAGGCTAAGTTAGTCACTGAGAAGGTGACGTTAGAGCCATCAAACTTCTCGACTCGAACAAGTACGTTCGCATCTTGGTATCGAGCGGCCGCAGCTGCAGCTGCCATTTCTCTTTGTCGTTCTTTCTCGCGCTCAACTTCCGCAACACGCGCTTTTTCTTCTTCAATTCGAGCTTCTGCCATCGCATAAGACTTATCAACCATCGCGAGTAGTGCAGGGATAGAATAAGCAGACAACCCTTCTAAGTGGTCGAAGTCGATCTTCGCGTTAGTGGTGAGCTTGTTGGTTGAGAACTGGCAGTGACCGTCGATTAGGCTGACAAACGCCACTTCAAACGTGCCTTGGAGTTTGCTGACTTCAATGCCCGCTTTCTCAATGTTGTCACGAACTTGTTTGATCTCTTCTAATGATTTTTTCGGCAATAAACCGTTGGGCGAAACGTCGTTTGAAACTGAAACTAATTCTTCGGTCACAAACGGATTGTTTTTTGCCGGAACAACCGTCGTGACGAGGTTAGATTGGGTGATGTCTTCACCCAGTAAGACGGTCATTTTCTGCGACGCGGCAGTTTTGTTGCCGGCTAATACGTCGCTACAGTTTGGTGAGTTGCTCGCTTGTGCGGTTTGAATCGCAGCGAGAGAAAGCATGGCGGACAAGCCAGTGACGACGAGTCCTTTCGATGGTCGATTGTTCATCCTGATAAACCCCTCTGTAATATGATGCGCTAAGCCGACGTGTATAAGTCCAATCGTGGATTGGTATAGCGACATTCAGAATGGTTGTAATTGCGTCCTCGCCACGTTCATCTTCACAAGACTGCATTGCTGATGGTTTCAGCTCGACTTTCGATAGTGATAAGCCGTCACGATCAAAAGTGTTTGAATTCGCAGATGATGCTGCAAGGTCGATGTCTTTTTTCTGAAAGATAGACGTAACTTTTCAAGGCTTCAAATCCGTGATCGAGATCTATTTTTTGCGACGGTGCGAGGATCAAGCGAAAACAGACACTTAACGTAGAGAGTTGATTTTGAGAGAAAAAAATAAATTTTTTTGGGAACTTTTTGAAACACTGCCTTTAAGACTTAATTCGCATCTCAAAGGCAGGTATTTGGATTTTAAGGTGTAATTTTTATTACAGCGCGTTGAGTACGTCTGCTAAGCGTGTTACCGCCACTTTCAATTCTTCTGGTGTTGCATTGGTGAAGTTAAGACGCAGTGCTGCTTTCACTTCAGAACCTTCTGGGTAGAAGACAGGGCTTGGTACAACCGCCACACCGTTAGCAAGCAGTGATTTTGCCAGCTCAAAGGTATCGCACTCTGGGATCTCTACCCACACGAACATACCACCATCAACAGGCTTGAGGACGCAGCTCGATGGAAGCTGTTTTTCTAGCTCTGCATACATCACATCATAGCGAGACTTGTACAGTTCACAAATGGTGCTGATGTGGGTTTCGAAGTTGTCATGTTGAAGCAAGCCGTGCAGTAGGGCTTGCATCGGTACGCTTGAGTGCAGATCCGCACCTTGTTTGATTTTAATCAGCGGTTCTAGGTAGCTAGTTTTACCCGTAACCACGCCGATGCGAAGACCTGGCGATGCAATCTTAGAGAATGAACGCAGTACGATAGAATTCTGTGGACAGAAGTCAGACACCAAAGGCAAAGCTTCACCAGAGAAACGCAGCTCGCGGTACGGTGCATCTTCGATGAAAGCTACATTGTATTGAATACAAAGCTCTGCAACCTTTTGACGTGTTTCTAGTGCCCAACATACGCCTGTTGGGTTATGGAAATCTGGCACTGCATAGAACATCTTCGGCTTTTGCTCAGCGAAGCACTGTTCTAGCTCTTCAAGGTTTGGACCGAACTCTGTTTGAGAAACAGTCACGATGTTTGCTTGAACCAAGCCAAACACCTGCATCGCACCAAGGTAGCTTGGTGCTTCCATTACCACTTTATCACCCGGATTCACATAAGCGCGTGCAATCAAATCCAAACCTTGCTGAGAGCCAGTGGTGATCATCGCCGTGTGAGTTTCAGGCAGCTTGAAGTAACCGTTTAGGAAGGTCAGTAGTGGTCCATAGCCTGCGGTTGAGCCGTATTGGAACACCTCTGGCATGTTGGCCAAGTTTTCAAGCGTCGGCTTCATTAAGTCGATTGGGAAGGTCTTCTCGTCTGGCAAACCGCCAGCAAGCGAGATGACGTTTTTATCGCTAGCGGCAGCGAGGATCTCTCGAATGTACGATGACTTTACTTGTTGTAGTGACTGTGCGATTTCCATGTGTTGTGTTTCTCGTATTTTTTAATTTTGGTTTTATTCAGAAGATAGTACATGGGATTTGCTAACTTAAGTGTGTCCATTTATGCTGTTAAACATGTCCATTTATGCTATTTCAATCAAACGCGAAGTTATGAGTCAGCAACAGGTTTCCAGAATCAATGACGTACTGTTCTACATTCACCAAGACATTAGCAGAGAATTATCCGCTAAAGAGCTAGCCGATGTAGCAGCGTATTCTGAGCAGCATTTCCACCGTATTTTTAAAGACGTCGTTGGGGAGTCAATTCACCAATACGTTCGTCGCACCCGAATGGAATACGCCGCAAACCAGTTGATGTTTGATACCAAATCATCGGTATTGGAGATTGCCAATAAGTGTGGTTTCAGCTCGGTGTCTTCGTTCAGCCGTGCGTTTAAAGCCACGTTTGATATGTCACCCGGCGCTTGGCGTAAGCACGATTTGCAAGTCGCTGAGAAGCCATACCTCAAAGACCCAGAAGTGGCGGCGGGTTACCATCGAGTCGCGAAGCGTACCTTACCGGAGCCAAAGATAGTTGAAGTGCCACAACGCTTTGCTGCTTACGTTCGTCATGAAGGCTACAACCGCTCTATTCGCAATGCTTGGTTGGTGCTTAAAGCTTGGGCGAACTCAGAGCATCGTGACTTTTCCACCCAATACGGTTTGCATCATTCTAATCCTGCTTGGGTTGAGTTAGATAAATGCCGCTACGTTGCTTGTATGGCAATTGATAAGCCGCTTAAGTATCGTGGCGTTGTGAATCAAATGACCATTCCGGGTGGCTTACATGCGGTATTTCGACTTACTGGGGTGTATGGTGAATTGCTGCCGCAGATCAGTATGGTATTAGAGAAATGGCTGCCCAATTCGGGCTTCAAACAACGCTCAACACCAGCCTACGTGCACTACCATAAAAACCATTTCCTCAATCATGAAGAGGCGTTCGAGTTAGATTTCTATTTACCGATCAGCTTCTTTTAACGAAAACAGCAAAGCCATAAAGTAGGCTTTGCTGCTTTAAGCTGGGAAGGGGTTATAAATCAGCGTTGGTGTCGCTGCCTGCAGAAACACTTAGTCCGCTTGTGGATGTATAGATACTGAATGTCTCGCCATCGACAATCCCTTCTTCTGAATCATCGTTTGCTGTACAAGTATACCCAACAGAGTACGTTCCAGGCTCTACATAACCAAACTCGTATTGGTAGGTAGCGCCTTCATCTTCGGTGACGATGTTCGCAGAGGCGATAGGCGTTTGAGATTCACTTGGCGCGAAAGTACCCATCTCGGATTGAGGAATATCACCTTCGTAGAGATACACTGCATGAGCGTAGCCATTGCCAGAAGTCGTATCGGTTTCACAACCTTGGTAAGTTGTCAGAGCAACATTCCCTTCGATCTCACCAGTGGTCACTGTATTGATTAAAGTGACAGATGTTCGTTGAATCGTATAGCCTTCGTCTTGGCCTGTCGCATCTTTCAAGCCGCGACGCAGGTCAAACTCAACCACGTAGTCATTGTTATCTGAGTTAACAGTAAATGTGTCATTGAAGAACAACACGCCAGCATTTGGCTCATCTCCAACACCTTGGGGACACTTACCTTCACCTTTTACCGTGAGTGGGATTTGATTGCCTGTTGCTTCATCGATGACGTAAGAAGGGTATTCAGGGTGATCGCCATCGTTTGCAAAAACACACAGTTTATAATCACCCGTTGGGATGACTTCATCTTCAACCAGTTCTTGTGCGTCACTTCCTTGGAAGTCCAACAGGTTGACGCTAAGCGGGAGTGGATCTTCTCCTTCCGGTAATAGATCCCCGTTTTCATCCACGTAGTTACCGTCTTCATCCGTTTTGTAAACTTCGAAGATTTGAGGTTCACTTTCTCCTTCACCAACAGGAAGAAAGGCGACTTTGCTGTATGTCACAACAACTTCAGAAACATCATCAATCGGTGCATCAGAAACGGAAAGCGTTACTGGTGTCGTCGTGCTAACGGTATCACTGTCTGAGTTACATCCGGACAGGGCCAAGATGACAGCAGTACCCACCAAGCTATATTTTACAGCGTTCATTTGTATTCCCTTTTCTTGATATAAAGCTCTATAAATGTAGCTCATTCTCTCGGGAGTAAAATGAACGTCGGGTTAGCATCAGGCCAGCAATTGTCAATTTGAGTATGGAAACGTGAAGTTTTTTAAGGGGAGGTAAAAATGTGCTCAATTCGACTATTTACAGTGAGATGAAATGCTATGGTTACTTTAAGCGGTGCTTATTATTTAAGCAGCTTATTTAACTTGAAATGTACTCAGCCAAAGAGGTCTCTATGTTAGGTGAAAATCACTCATTAACTCATGAATTCCCAGAACATTTGGATACCATTACTCAACTTACGGCAGATGACGCTACGTTTGCTGAAAACGCTAAAAACTACAACACGCTCGACAAGGAAATACGCCAACTAGAATTGCGAGGAAGCCCAATCGACGACCACGAAATGAACACGATGAAACATAACCGTGCAGAGCTAAAAGACTGGCTTTACTCAAAAATTATGAACGCTTAATTGACCTGTTAAGTTTCTTTGATGGCGGCTCGAATGTTCGAGCCGTTTTGCTTTTTTACAGGAGTTCAATTAATCGACAGGCAAATGGCCAGTCTTGACCCAGATAACCGTTTCTTCCTCGACGAAAGGAAAATGTTCACTCATGTGAGGGCTGCGCAGCCAAGTGTGGGTAGGGTATTCCCCTAATTCGTCTTTGAACTCTCCAGATAGGACAAAGATCTCTTCACCCCCAAAGTGACGGTGTGGCTGAAACTTTTCACCTTTAGGCCATTTAACTAACGCAACATGCTCATGTTCGAAGTTGTGCAATGGCATCACCTCTAAGCCACCAATACCTGGCAACCACTCGGTTTGGTTGGTGTTGATGCGCACCGTTTCTAGATCGTTGGGATCAAATTGATTAAGTTTCACTAAGATCACGCAACCGTCTTTGCTGAATGGGGCATGTTGGCTTCCCGGAGGATTACGTAGGTAAGTCCCCGCTGGGTAATCGCCATGCTCGTCAGAAAACACCCCTTCGAGTACCAGTATTTCTTCTCCGTATGGGTGAGGGTGCGTCGAGAACTGTGAGTTCGGCTCATACTTCACCACGCTGGTGGTGTGCCCAGACTCTTTCGCTTCTCGTTCCAACGGTTTGCGCCATACACCGGCGGCTGGGCTGGCTACCCAATCTTGTTCGCCAGTTTTAATCACCAAACGTTGTGAAAAGTCCATGTTTATCATTGCGTATTTCCAGTGTTTGCTTTGCATTGTTTAAGTATACGTAGTTTCGTTTGGTGGGCCGCCAATTATAAATTGGACCACAATGAAAAAAAGGCTCCGCGTGAACGGAGCCTTTTGTTTAGCACTGCTTTTTCTTATTAGTAACCTTGCTAGTTATTAACTGATTACTTAGTTACTTATCTCCTACTATATTAGCAAGATTTGAACAGAGGTAGAGTCTGAGGTTGGATTGAATCTGTCAAAGTGTTATCCAGCGCAGGGAATAATTGATTAATTCCCGTTTCAGACAGTCCTAACCACGCCATTAAGCTCGCATGAAGCTGATCAGAAGAGATGGTTGGAATCACACGACCACGCGAAAGCAAGTACGGGCTCGTCTCAGATAAGTCTGGATATTCACCCACAATCGCTTTTCCGGCTACACCACCGCCCATGACTAATGCATGGCTTGCCCATCCGTGGTCTGTCCCATCTGTGCCGTTCGGAATCAGAGTTCGGCCAAATTCCGAATGCGTAAACGTGGTCACTTGCTCAAACAAGCCGTTGTTCTCTAGTGCCAATTGGAAAGCGGCCATGGCTTCTGCTAGTTCTTGTAGCAAACCGGTTTGGCGGCTGATTTGAGCTGAGTGAGTATCGAACCCGCCCAACTTACAACTAAAGTACTGCGCAGGATGTTGGAACTGATCTTTATGCAGCAACAGTTTAAAGACCGCTTTCAATTGCTTACCGATGCGTGTTTCTGGGAATACGTCTGGGATCTCGGCATTTAGAATTGCACTGAACTGCTCATACATTCTGGTTGAGTCGACAGCAACGCCCGCATAATGAGACTGGAAGACATTGCCGTAACTGCCCGTGCTCTGCAGTTGATCGAACAGATCGCGTGAGCGTTGATCGTTGAAAATATCACTTGGCGGCTGAGACCCGACCGAGTTTGATTGGGCTTCAATACAGTTCGTCCATACTTGTGTGCCGCCAATATCAAACATCGGTGACAACTCGTTCAGACTACGCAGCATAGAGCCAAGCTCTGTGGATGTCTTAGCGGCAAAGCCTTCTTTCGACAGTGACTTGGTGGCGTGAGACTGCACCATTGTAGATTGATGCGAGTGACTGAACAGGTGCGCCGGACGAGTGCTTTCATCGTAAATCACATTGTTTACACGCTGAGTCAACGGGCCGAGATTCACCACAGGCACAAGGTTGGCACTGTCCCAATAAGGTTTGAGTGCTGCCATCGCTGGGTTAAGTGCCAATTTGGCCTCGTCGTTCACTGCGTCTAAGTGGATACAGGTTGTCTCATCCAAAGCCAAGTTGCCACGCAGTGCGCGGTATTGGCTGTTGGCGTTAGCGGCGGTTGGGATAAGCATGTTGTAGCCATCATTACCGCCCGCAAGGTCGATACCAACCACAGCGCGGTAGCCATTCTTACATTGGTTAAACGAATCCGCGAAGGCTGGGAATGCCGCAAGGTTAAGCGCAGAAATCCCCACACCAGCGGAACCTGCTTGTAAAAATCGACGTCGAGTTAAGTTCATGGTGATTACCCCTGTGTGATGAATTCTGGTGAAAGCAGTGCGTTCATAACGAGATTCTTGATCTCTTTGCGCCACTTAGATTGGCGGCTTGGGCACTGAGCGAGGTAATCGAGGTAGCATTGACGTGCTTGCTCACTCATTTGGTAAGCAAACAAATGCTCGTTAAGGTAATCCACAACGCCTTCGTCATCAAAAGCAAGGTAACGGGTGAATAGCGCTTCATCCATGTACCAATCTTTGGCTTCTTCTTCAAATCGAGCGATTAACTCGCGGAATTGAATGCCGTATTGATAGATGTCGTGCCATTGGTAAACGTTGAACTCGGGTGCAACCAGACCATTAAAATCAGGGTGGTTTGGCGCATCATCCGGTTGGTAGTAATAGAACACAGAAGGGGCAGACAGAGGCAGCGTTCTGTTATACCAGTTGAACTGTTTAGGCCACATCATCACACCGTCACGTCGCTTCACTTGTAGCGCGCGCATCGCATGCGTAAATACAGACAGTGGGTCACGCAGTTTGCCTACAGTGTTGCCAGAACGCAGAGCGTCTTTGTCGGTTAAAATCGCGATCACTAGCGTTTGCATATCGCCATCAGAGCGCTTAAATGCGCGGCGCACACGGCGAATGTAGCCTGCTCTAGGGTTGCTGGTCACGAGCTTATTGATGAAGAATTTAGTCACAAAGGTATAAAGCGTGTTTTGGTTCATCAACAGTTCAATCACGGCTTCCAGTTCATCTACTGCACTTACGCCGGCAGGGAACGTCTTTCCAAGAATGCGTTTTTCGCCCATGTCGTGTTCGCCACGCGGCTCCATTGGCTGGCTGTATTTGTCGTTACCGCGAATGTCGATGAATTTCCAACCTGTGAACACACGAGCCAGTTCTTCAATGTCTTCTTGGGTGTACGACGCAACTTCGTTACCTTCGGCATCCAAACGTACTTCACCGTTATTACGCAGTTTGACTGGGCCAAGCGTGAACAGCTGTAACAGCTCTCGTGCGTAGTTTTCATCTGGGGCAGTGAGCTCATTAGAAACGTTGTTCACGAAGGTCAGATATTCACCCATGATTGGCGATGTCGACACAAAACGAATCACATCTCGGAAGTTAGCAAAAGCGTTATCGAGCAATCCATCAAAGTATTGGCACATGTAGCGACGCTTAGAGGCGGCACTGAACGCCGGATCTTTCACGCTCACTACAAACAGTTGGGAGAGGGTATATGCGATGCGTTGGCGCAGAATGTCTTGTCCTTCTACCGTCATGCGCGTCCAACTGCTGGCGTAATACAAACCTTGCCCTAAGTCGGGTACGTTAAGCTCATCTTGTTCAAAGTGCTTCAGCCAAGAGGAAGAGGGAATAAGTGTTTGTTGAGCGACCCAGTTTTCAATGCTTCCTGATTGAACAAGGTCATTAATGTCACGCTGGGAACCCCCAAACGTGCATTGTTGCAGCGTTCTTGCTGCGTCTATGTAAGCCTGATTCATTTTATCTCCCGTAGGTATTCTTATCTTTGTCAGGTAAGGCGTCTCTTTTCACGTCCATGTTTAAAAACACGCTGTATCTTTAAAATCGTAATCCAGATTTTTGATATCAAGAATGTAATACCCGCAGGTTTAATGTGACTTTGCTGCCTAATCTAAAAATTATTCCTCTGAGCTTCAAATGAAAGGCGAGTTATTCAACAAAAAGCGCATTTGTTGCACAGGTTGATCGGCAGAACGGTGACAGAAACGAACTATTTGGCAAACCATCATCAAGTTGTCTTGATTAGTTCACATCCGACTCCCAGACTGTTTCTATAGTTTTTATAAGATATGAAAGACCCTGCGTATGAGAAGCGCAGCTGTAACGCGACTAGGCATAAAAACAAAAAACGCTAGGGATAAAAGCGAATTTGTAATCTCAACATTTAAGGAAGACCAAGATGAAACCGGAAAAAGTAGCAGTAGTCACTGGTGCGGCTCGTGGTATTGGCCAAGCGATTTGTGAGCAATTACTGGAGGATGGATTCCACGTTGTCGGGCTAGATATATCACCCGTGGAATGGAGCCAGTCGGCGCAGCTAAGCAGTTATCAAGTCAACTTGTGTGATGCTGTAGCCGTCAGCGAAGTGGTAGAAAGTATCGTAGCGCAGCATGGAAGAATTGATGCGCTGGTTAACAACGCGGGCATTACTCGCGATGCACTGTTGCCAGATATGTTAGAGCAAGATTGGGACAGCGTTATCGACGTAAACCTGAAAGCGGTGTTCTTGCTCACTCAACGCGTCGCGCCAGTGATGCTAGAGCAGGGCACTGGTAGCATTGTCAGTATCTCTTCTATTGTGGGTACGGATGGCAACATCGGCCAGAGTAATTACGGCGCAAGTAAAGGCGGTGTCATCTCGATGAGTAAAGGCTGGGCGAAAGAGTTATCAAGAAAGGGCGTGCTGATCCGCGTCAATTGCGTTGCACCAGGCTTTATCGCCACCGATATGACCAAGAACCTGCCAGAAAAAGTGATTCAAATGATGGAGGACAAAACCCCATTAGGTCGAATGGGCTCAGTACAAGACATCGCCAATGGCGTCTCCTTCTTAACCTCCGACAAGAGCGCCTACATCACAGGCCAAGTACTCAAGATTGATGGCGGGTTAGTGCTTTAACCTTCGAATAAAAAACTTAAATTACAAATGCCCTTTATCTGAGTGAAGGGCGTTTTTGTTGGTATAGGCAAGTGAGTCGCTGGCTAATATTTGCCCCATTTCTTGTTGGCGAAAGTAAATCAAATCAGCCTCACACCGATAATTTTCTTTAGATTTCCTAATGTCAAACATGTGTCGAAGACAGAATAAGGACAGGCTGTCAAGTGCAATGTGAAATGCCTTGTCTGACAGCCGGAGAACATGGGTTAAATGTCCAATGCAGTACTGAGTTCTACGAGGTCTTTGTAGAATGAGTATCTACTTTCCACCCCCTCATACTTCAAACCAAGCGAAACAATATCTCCCTGATGTTTGATGAATATTTCTCGTCGCTTGTCAGACCCTCTTATTGGTTCGGACACTTCAGTAGCCGTAGCCTTTAGATTTTCTTTTGCGTTGGTACAGACAACTCTCGCAAGCTCTGCATCAAAATGATGAGTATGTATCCTCTCAAACAGGGAACGAACCTCGATGTCGTAGACCGAGTTTTGGAAAGACAAATAGGTCGGATGAACGTCTGAGAATGCGGAATAAGCGTAATCATCAGCATCGACAACGAGCTTCAACGTTACTCCGCCCCAGTTAAGTAGTTGATCAAACCTCTCCATTGGCGAACCCTGGTACTCAAGGTTTTTAGATATCATTGGTACATGCTGAAGCTGATCATAGAGATTAAAGTGTTTTTCCTTCAAACACATTAAAACAGCCAAATAATAAACATCTAAAGACCTTTCAGAACCTAGGTTATCGACAATGGACACCAGTCGTTCTGTTATTTGAATTGATTCTCTTTCTGATAGCTTTAGTGCGTGATAAATGGTGGAAAGGTTTTCCAAGTGCACGTTACCATCCATAGGCATTGGCCAGATCCCAACTCCTTTTTGGCTCAAAGCGTTCAATGACAGCTTGTCTAAATCACAATGGACTGACAGTAGTTCTTTCAACGGCATTTTCTTCAATGCGTATCGTGTATTAAAGAAACGCCCCAGATAGATATCTGCATCAAATCCCTGTCCATAGACTACCCTCACCGCATGCTGAAGCTGCCTTGTATCAGTTGCTACAACAAACACTACGCCTTTAATGTCGAAGATGTGCTTAATAGTCTCCAGCATTTCAACGGCATAGCTAGGGCGACAACGGTCTAATTCATCAATGAAGACAAAGGCTGGATATTGTTTATCCGTAAAACCTTTAACTGCTTCCAACCACTGACTCACACTCTGTTTCAATGCAGAAATGGCTTTCGCCTTGCCTTCATGTTCATCTAACATGTATTGCACAGCTTTAGACGCAGCAGCACTCATGTCCAAAGCATTGCCGTCTTCATCCTTGATGTCTGACTCAGCACTTGCTCCTTCTGCGTCATTCATAACAGCAGCAAAATCAATGCCGGTAAACTTCTTAGTCACGCCACCGACTACTGCTGGAGCTAGAGCCTTAAATAGACCGCCAGCTTTACCAATTACACTGATCGCAGTATTGCTCTCAGCTCTACCAGCTTGCTCTCTCAACTGACTTACCATTGATGAAATCACCGTCATCAATGGGTCATCTGAATAGTCCTGTTGCCATGCATCAACGTAGACAACAGGATGATGTGCTTTGAGGTCTTCTGCCCAGCGTTTAAGAAAGTACGTCTTACCGCTGCCCCACTCGGAGTTCAGGTTGAGTACGTAATTACGCTTCTTGTCTTCACCGTCTCTGCTCTCGTCATAGCCTTTAGATGCGAGAAAGTTTGATAGGTACTGAGCGTATTTAGCTCGGTTTAGCGTGTCTTTGGGATAGTGAGCACCATCAATATCGACTGGCTGACTCCAATTAATAACTACGTCGTTTGGCATATAAACTCCGATGCATTTTAACTGTCTGCATGGTCTAACTTTTCATCATGAAAATCAATCTGGCATATAACCCAATGCATTTACTTGATAGCAGTCGTAAGCATGGGTACAGCAAGGGTGAAAAAACAGGGAAAGACCATGAAGAAAAAACCACAGAGGGGGAGAGAGGATGGGAACTTTGCTGGACAGCTTGTTGCCCACTTTCCCCCACTATAATAACTAATGGATTTTAGTCCTATTCGTTTTTTTGTCCTAAATAGCTTCTGTCCAAAATCTTTACGACCGGAGCATCTTAACTAGCGCGAAAGAAGTTATTCATTTGTCGCGGGTTAGTTAGAGTATTTACTTTCTTAGGTTGCCCTTCACATGAAGCGAACAGATAGTAATCGGCGTTATCTGTGAGTATGAAACGTGGCATCAAAAACAAAACACCACTATCGAGAAGCTGATACACTATAACTTGGAGTAAGCATGTTAAGAGTTACTTGTATGAGATCAAAGTAGATATGGATATTGAGACTTTATTAAGCATTACATCCGATACTCTTGATGAGTTAAGAGCAGCTTTGCTTGAAATGTTGGACGAAGCTGACCGTTACTTGATAATCGTGATTCAACGATCGCTTGGCTAACTAAGCCTAATGTTGCTTTTAAGTTCTGTACGCCGGCATCTGTATGTGATGATACTGAGGGGGTAAAACTAGTTATGGAGCAAATTAATCGTTTGAAGTTCGGGTATCTAGCATAGTCTTTACAAGATCATGTGATAACTTGCAATATCACCCCAAGGCTAGTTGATCTATGCAAGTAAAAAGCCTTCAAATATTATACTCGAAAAGTACTGATTGATTTTTTTGTAAAAAAACGTCAAACATTTAATCTTAATTAACAATGAGTTATGATTTTGGTGTTATAGCTTAACAGCTTTGCCTCATAAATAATCTAAGTTTACTCTTCTTGATATAAGCAAGTTAAAAAACGAATAGAGACGTCGAGTTTAAAAAACCGCATCTTGAATAGAAGAGGCCATAAATTCCGTATGCTGAAAACTGGCCTGTTAATATTTGTCTGATTTTATTGTATGTTTTAGAGAAAGATGGGGCTGGGGAAAAGCGCCCGAGGGGCGTATTTAGTTAAAAGATACAGCTATCTTCTAGATTAAAACTCAATGCTTCCAAAAAGGTAGCAAAACTATAAAGCTCATCCCACGACACACTATCAACAATAACAAACTCCTTGCTATAAAGGTTGAACGCTATCCTAGTCGTTGACTCTTCACTATACGCGAAGTACTTCCTTAACGACTCTTCTTCCCAAAATTCCAAATTCGCATCGATAATACCATCCAAAAAATATGGTTCATTTTTTTGCTCACTCCCATATAAGTTAAAGCCATTACACGAGAAGCCGTTTGTTTCCTTTAGGATTGAAAGGTAATCACTATCTAGCTTCAGATTGAACAGCTCTTCAACTTTCCTTTTGCATTGTTCAACATCTGCGTCATTTGCAGAAGGAACGAAAAAACCGACACCGAACATCTGATGTTCTTTTTCATTTTGGAGCTTTAGCATCTCCAACATATCTCTATCTGACATTTTCATCCCTACTTCTTGGGGTAAATAGTGCCATCAGGCACTGGCCACTGAACTTCTACAACACTACCAACTGTGAGGTTTTTTGTCGTTTGTTTTTGATAGGTAGTTAGTGCCGCATGTTCTGGAGCTTTCCTAATCAAAACCAAGTTTGAAAAATCATTTGTACCACTATCATCTAACGGCAGTTTGTGGTGCACTTCAAAAGATGCAGGGACTCGACCAAATGAGAGTTTGTTTATTTCCTCTTGAGGTACATTTATTGCTTTTAGCTTCTTTGTCACTTCGCTGTCTTTGGAGAGTTCTATTAGGAAGTTTTTCCTCACTCCGTTGTTGAATTCTTTTCTCAGCTTGTTGAGTTCATCTCTGCTTCTTTTTAGGTAGGAAATGTCGAGCATTTTCATATCATCAAGGGTGATATTCTTACCTTTGTATTTACCAACGAAGCTCGTTAGATCATCTGCAAATTTACCCGGAATGGCAATTGCAGCCATTGATGCAGCACTGAGCAGTGTAGGGTTTTGGATGAAATTTTTCCCCTCCTCTGTCAATGATTCAATATCATCCGCAAGCATTGAGGCAGGGTCTAGCTTAACTGGCTTAATCGCATCAAGATCAGGATTAGCTAATGCTTCTCCGAGATCGAAACTAGGCACCTCAACTTTTTGTCGATCACTAATAGCTCTTTCTCTGTTTTTAGACCAGCGGGCTTCATCTTCTTTTGTATAAGTAAGCTCAGCCTTGCGCGCCAAGCGTTGTCGCTCAGCTAGTTCCTTTAGTGTTTCTCCGAGCGTTTGTGTTTTGGGGTTAAACTCTTCATCGAGAAGAGGCTTATACCCCCCACCACTACTCGTCGCTACCTTCTTCTTTTCAATATCGTCGCTATCCATAGATGAGAACCACTCCCATGAAGCTAAGAGCTCATCATATAGCCGTATTTTTATACTGGTAATACCTTGAGATGCAAACCGTCACTTTCACTATAAAAAAGAACGTATTAACGCATATTACAAACCAAAAGACGCCCCCACAAGGACGTCTTTTCTAACAAGCTTAGGTGTTTCACTGAGCTGATGATGACATTCACTCATAGCCATCCTCAATAAAACAATTTGCTACCGATCATCTGTCTCATTTCTGCCCAAAAACAAGCTCCACAAAGCCAGAATAATTTGAATAAAAAAACGCCCTTCATATCTCCATGAAGGGCGTTTTTCTTTTGTTCAACTTACCTAGTTAGATTACCTTTCACGCACGTAAGTGGTTTGAACTAAGGTATCCAAAACAACGTCACTCTTGGTGACTTTGAAGTTCAGCGGTTGTACCAAATCCCCAAATAGAGGTGCGCCGCCGCCAAGTAGGATAGGGAAGCGAGTGATCACCAATTCATCGATAAGATCTTCTTTCAAGAAGTTCTGAATCGTCGCCCCGCCGTCGATGTAAAGCTCGTTAAAGCCTTTTGCGTTTAGGTCCGCAAGTACATCTTTTAGATCGCCTTTTACTAGAAAGACTTTGTCTTCGTAGCCTTGTGGCACTTCAGTCATGGTGTTGCTGAGTACGAACACAGGCTTGCTGTATGGCCAATCACAATCAAAGCTCAGTACTACATCTAGGGTGTTGCGCCCCATTACCAAGCCATCAATACGCTCCATCAGTGAGAAGAAACCAGTATCAATGTTGTCTGGATTTGGTACTGAATGTAGCCAGTCGAGTTTGCCCTGCTTATCTGCGATGTAACCGTCCAGACTGGTCGCAATAAATACGATATTTGCCATGAGTACCTCATCAAAATGGTGATGCTTGAGCCAAGCTAAAGTATGGTTTAAAATTAATTCTACATTGTAGAATAATTCTGAGTTTATCTGGAAGATCAAATGTCTGTCAACGAAAAGAAACGCGGGAGACCAGCCGCCAAGCAGTCGCTGTTAAGCGCAGAAAGCATCCTAGATACAGCTAAGTCATTGATGAAAAATGATGGCAAGGTACCAAGCATTCGCTCGTTAGCGACGCAACTAAATGTGGACCCTATGGCGATCTATCACTACTTCAAAAACAAAAATGCCTTGCTGGAAGCGTTAACCACATCGTTGGTGGAAGAAATTTATCAACCGAAAGTGAATGAAGATTGGCAAGGCGAACTCAAAAACTTGTGTGTTAGCTATATTGAACTGCTGCGTGAGTACAACGGGTTATTGCAAACCATGCTGAGCATGACATCTCATGGCCCTGCTCAAGTGTTTACTGAGCGCTATCAAATCATTGTTCAGCCTTTGGCATTGTCTCCGCAAGTGGAGAAAGACAGTTTGGATCTATTGGTAGATTATCTACACGGGTTCGCGTTCTCGATCAGTTGTTGCCACGATGCGAGCTTGATTAAGACGGAGATGATGGATGGGCCGTTAAATCTGATCTGTTCTTCGTTATTGGCATCTCGAACCTAGTTCACATTAACGTGCACTTTTTACTTATAGCGTGAAAGAAATTCCCATAACCAAAGGTTCTAACTAAAAGAGATTGCAGGACTTTTATTTGGCGAATTCGACCTAATATCTTGAGTATGCCCAATCGCAGTTGGCGAAGTGGTGATTTTAATAATGCTTGCTGGCGCGCAAAAGCCGTCAGTTTGAAGATGCATTCAAACACAATAAGGGATAACAATGACTAACGAATACATTCCACCAAAAGTTTGGACAAACGATAATGAAAACGGCGGTCAGTGGGCGAGCATCAACCGTCCGGATTCTGGCGCACGTCATGAGCAAGAGCTTCCAGTTGGTGAGCACCCATTCCAACTTTACTCAATGGGTACACCAAATGGTCAAAAAGTGACGATCATGTTTGAAGAGCTTTTGGCGGCAGGCGTAACGGCAGCAGAATACGATGCATACCTGATTAAGATTGGCGATGGCGACCAGTTTGGTTCTGGCTTTGTGTCAGTTAACCCGAACTCAAAGATTCCTGCATTGGTAGACCGTTCAGGTGCTGAGCCAGTGAACGTGTTTGAATCTGGCAACATCTTGTTTTACCTAGCAGAGAAGTTTGGTCATTTCTTACCAACAGAAGGCGCAAAGCGTGCTGAGGTCATGAACTGGTTGTTCTGGCTTCAAGGCTCTGCGCCATACCTAGGCGGTGGTTTTGGTCACTTCTACGCGTACGCACCAGAGAAGTTCGAATACCCAATCAACCGTTTCACGATGGAAACAAAACGTCAGTTAGACGTACTAGATAAGCGTCTTGCGAACAATGAGTTCCTAGGTGGCGATGAGTACAGCATTGCTGATATCGCAACTTGGCCTTGGTACGGCAACCTTGTATTGGGTCGTGCTTACGATGCGGCTGAATTCCTAGACGTAGCAAGCTACAAAAACGTTGTGCGTTGGGCGAAAGCGATTGATGAGCGTGAAGCGGTAAAACGTGGTCGCATTGTTAACCGCGCATGGGGTGAAGAGTGGGAGCAAGTGGCAGAGCGTCATAGCGCAGCAGATATTGATGCGGCACTGGCGAAGAAGCCTGAATAATTGCCCTTTCTGAATCAGTAAAAAGGAATGCTTCGGCATTCCTTTTTTGATCGTTTCAAAGTGAAACCACGTAGTAATTGAGGTCATAGATCTGACGTTGTTCCAGTGGTGAGTTAGCTACCCTTGACCAATAACTCATTGCTTTATATGCCCCGACTCTTTTTGTTTGGGGCTTTTTTATGTCCTAAGTTCAGGTCTTGAGTGTTGGTTTAGTACCTGCTGAGCGTGGTTAGCAAGATACAAAAAACGAGCGCCGAATAGACGCTCGTTTGTTATCTAAACCTTCGATGAGCCGTATTGTTATACGTTTTTGCTCAAGGACGAATTAGGCGACAGACGCTTTCTGCGCCGCGTTTTGATAGGCAGGTAACTCAGACCTTAACCCTTTAATTAGGCTCACACACATCACTAACAGCACCAAAGTGAATGGCAAGCCTGTTGCCACCACGCCGGATTGAAGCGCTTGCAGTGCTTCTTTACCACCGATCCAAAGCATGACTGCGGCGATAGAGCCTTCAATACATGCCCAGAAAATACGTTGTGGTACAGGAGCATCAATTTTACCGCCAGCCGTGATGCTATCGATAACCAATGAACCTGAGTCTGATGAAGTGATAAAGAACACCAAAATCAGAACGATAGACAGAACAGAAATCACAGAGCTAAACGGCATTGCATCGTAAACGTGGAACAGCGTTAGCGAGATATCTGTAAGACCATTCGCACCCAGCTCGCCGACTTTGTTGACCACTTGATCAAGCGCGATACCACCGAATACTGCCATCCAAATCAGTGTTACTGTGGTTGGAATAACGATAACAGCGAATAGGAATTCACGAACCGTACGACCTTTCGAAACTCGAGCGATAAACATACCGACGAATGGTGACCAAGATACCCACCATGCCCAGTAGAACACAGTCCAGCCGTGCATCCATTCCGTATCATCACGACCATGTGGGTTACTTAGCGCGAAGATGTCTTTTGCGTAAGCGACGGTTGTATCCCAGATAGAGGTTGTCGCTACATCAAAGCTAATAAACAACACGAAAGCCAGTAGGGCAAATGCCACTGCCATGTTGATGTTACTTAAGAGCTTAACGCCGCCGTCGATGCCTCGAACGACAGAAAGAACCGCAATAAAGGTCACAAACGCAATAACGATCATTTGCATGCCAATGCCGCCATCCAAACCAAATACGTGGTTGATGCCGCTGGTGGCTTGCTGTGCACCCAAGCCAAGCGAAGTCGCTAGACCAAATAGGGTTGAAAGTACTGCAAGAATGTCGATAACGTGACCTAACCATCCCCAAGCTCTATCACCAAATAGTGGGTAGAACGCAGAGCGTAAAGAAAGTGGTAAGCCTTTATTGAAGGCAAAGAAAGCCAGTGAAAGTGCAACGATGGCGTAAATCGCCCAACCGTGAATGCCCCAGTGGAACATGGTTGCACCCATAGCGAGTGATTTTGCTTCCTCGGTGTAAGGTTCTACGTTCAGTGGTGTGCCGTACCAATCAGTGAAATAAGCCGTTGGTTCCGAAACACTCCAAAATAGCAGACCGATACCCATACCCGCTGCGAACAGCATAGATAACCAAGAAGCTGTTGAGTGTTCTGCTTGCGCGTCTTTACCACCAATGCGGATTTTTCCCAGCGGTGAAAGCAAGACAGCGATAGCAAATACGATGAAGAAGTTAGTAGACCACATGAAGAACACATCGAAGTCAGAAATGATGCTGTTCTTAACGCCGTTTAAGGCATCACGGGCTGTTGAAGGATCAACAATTAAAAGAGAAGCAAGACAGAGAAGAACAAGACCAGCACTAATCCCAAATACTGGATTGTGGATATCAAATCCCCATTTTTGAACGTTATCTTGACCAACCTGATAGTCGGTAGTGTCGATACTATATTTTTTTAGTGCATTATCCATAAATACAACATGTACGCTTTTTTAAATGTGCCTTTCCTGAACAAGAAAAACACTAAAACCGCCCTCCGATTGTTTTGAGTTCTAATTAAAAAATGCGACGTGATCATAATGTTTTGTGTAAAACATTGCAAATCGATAGATTTTTAAGGCTTTTAAACTGGTTGTAAGTCAGTTTTTTAGTGAAAAATACAATGAGGTGTAATGTTTTGATGTGTAAATATTCGTTTGGTGTTGGAGAAGATTGTTTGACCAAAAGTAGCAGCGTGACACGTGCCTAAAGGTTGGTAACGCATTCAAAGAATGCGAACGCTAAACTAGGGCTAATCAAAAATCATGATTTCAAGGGATTGGTTAACGAATAAGCACAAATTCCAACGAACTTCGCATTCTTTTCGACAAATATCGAGTAAACGTAACCAATCGTAACAGAGGTGCTGTAACTGAACAGCGTTTCCATATACTCGACTTAGTTTGTAAGTTGTAAGCCACAGAATGCTGCTATGAGAAAAAACACTTTATTCAATGCTACGTTAGCGACCACCTTGACTGCTGTTTCTGCGTTTAGTTTTGCTGCTCCTACCGTTGTTCCAAACGCCCCAGAGCTGAGCTCTCGTGGCTACGTATTAATGGATTACCACACTGGCACCGTGCTAGTGGAACGTGATGCCGACAAACGCCTAAACCCGGCAAGTTTGACTAAGCTGATGACCGCTTATGTTGCGGGTCAAGAGGTGAAGTCTGGCAACATTAGCCTAGATGATGAAGTGGTGATCAGCCGCAACGCGTGGGCGAAAAACTTCCCTGATTCTTCCAAGATGTTTATCGAAGTCGGCACTTCGGTTTCACTGTCGGATCTTTACCGTGGATTGATTGTTCAATCGGGTAACGACGCCAGTGTTGCTATCGCAGAACACGTTGCAGGTAGTGAAGCGGGCTTTGTTGGTTTGATGAACAGCTGGGCGAACCAACTTGGTCTATCAAACTCTGCATTTACTAACCCACATGGTTTGGATAGCGATGGTCTGTATTCAACGCCGCGAGACATTGCAACGCTAGGCCGTGCGATTATCCGTGACCTTCCAGATATCTACCCGTTGTACAGCGAGACTTCGTTTACCTACAACGGCATCACTCAATACAACCGTAACGGCTTGCTACGTGACCGAAGCATGAGCGTTGACGGTATGAAGACGGGTTACACCAGCGGTGCGGGTTACAGTCTCGCGACCTCGGCAACCAACGGTGACATGCGTTTAGTCGCGGTTGTGATGGGTGCGAAAAGCCCTAGTGTACGTGAGTCAGAGAGCAAACAGCTTCTGAGCTACGGTTTCCGCTTCTTCGATACCGTTGTACCAACTCAAGCAGGTAAAGAGGTAGCAACGGCACGCGTTTGGATGGGTAATCAAGACGAGTTAAAAGTTGGTGTTGATCGTGATATCTACCTAACGTTGCCAAAAGGTGATGTGAACAAGCTGGAAGCCGAAGTGGAATACAATGGCGACCTAATGGCTCCAATTCAGCAAGACCAAGTTGTCGGCAAAGTGTTGTACAAAGTCGATGGTGATGTAGTCAAAGAAGCGGAATTGGTTGCGCTGGAACCTGTTGAAGAAGGCGGCATCTTTAAGCGCCTAATGGATTGGTTCAAACGTTTGGTTGCGAGTTGGTTCTAACCAAGATTCCCAATATTAAATTTACTAAGGCGGCCGAAATGGTCGCCTTTTTGTTTTGAGCACTCATCAAGAGAACCATTCAGAACAAAAAACGGAGTTACGCGTGCGCAAGATTCTATCTTTGACTTTGGTTATGTCACTTACTGGCTGTGTGATGCCGCAGCATCAACCAATGGAAACAGGGCAGTGTGTGGGTGTGATGTCATCGCAAGACGCTTATGGCTACCTCAACCCAAATCACTACACCATGCAAGTGCTGGCCTTAAAGAAAGAAAAGGATGTCAAAGAGTACATTCGCTACATCGATCCTAAACATCCGGTGTGGGTAAACTGGAAAAACAGCCGTGGCACACGTTGGTACACGGTGACAGTAGGGGACTTCAAAACCAAGCAAGACGCCTACAACGCATTGTCTTCATTACCAAGTCGAGTTAAGCAATCTTCCCCGTTTGTCTTGACGTTTGCTGAGATGCAGCGCAAACAAGAGACCAGCGTTGTGCGTATGCGCTAGTGCTGTTCTTGTCATTCCAATAAGCGCTTTATTGTTACACATCGAGCCTTTGCAATCGGTTGGAAAGGCTCAACCTAACCACCAGTCGCCTATCTTCTTCAATGTACGCGCAAGATCACGCTTCTAACGCGCTTTTGACTTTACTAGTTATCGGCTATTTTCTAGTCTTCGCATCCCACTTTTTCTGTCGGAGTCACCATGAAGCAAGAAATGTACACCACCTACGCAAAGCAATACGATTTAGCCGCGCAAGATAACCTGTACAACGCGCATTTTGAGCGTCCAAACACCCTTGAACTAGTCGGTGATGTGGCAGGCAAAAAGGTGCTGGATTTAGGTTGTGGCTCTGGTATTTACGCGCAGCTTCTTCTTGAGTTGGGCGCAAGCTCAGTAACCTGCATCGACGCTGCACAAGAGATGATAGATATCGTAAAAGAAAAGCTTGGTAGCTCGGTCACCGCTTACGCGCAAAACTTGGCGCTCGGTTTACCAAAAGAGGCGGACGGACAGTACGACTTGGTCATTTGCCCGCTGATGGTTCATTACATTGAAGATCTTCGTCCCTTGTTTAACGATATTCAACGAGTATTAAAAGCCGGTGGTCAGTTTGTCTTCTCAACTCATCATCCATTTGCCGATTTCGAATGTTCGGCTTCTGGCAATTACTACGATAAAGAGTTGGTTGAAGATATGTGGAATACGGTAGGAGAACCGGTCCCTGTGGCGTTCTACCGCCGCTCATTGCAAGACATTACCGATGCGATCACGGGCAGTAACATGGCGATGCTAGCGATTTCAGAAGGTAAGGTGAATGAAAATATTCGTGAAATCTCTCCGGAGCATTACCAACGTTTGGCGACGTTCCCGAACTTCATCTTCATTAAATGTGTGGCGCTGAGCGAGTAAAATCAGTGAGTTCAGATAGAAAAAACGGAAGCGCAGAGGCTTCCGTTTTGTGATCTTAGCGTTGAGCTTAAAGTGCAGCGAGGATGGTTTCCGCTTTGCTTGCTTCAAATGTCTTTGGTTCTTCAACGTTTAATGTGGTGACCACACCATTGTCGATGATCATTGCGTAACGTTGTGAACGAACGCCACCAAAACCGCCGGTGTCCATTTCTAGGCCCAGTGCTTTAGTAAAGCTTGCGTCACCATCACCCAGCATTAGAAGCTCAGATGCGTTTTGTGCTTCACCCCAAGCTTGCATTACGAATGCATCGTTAACAGATACACAAGCAATCAGGTCCACGCCTTTTGCCTTTAGTTGGTCCGCCAATACGACGTAACCTGGCAGGTGCGCTTCAGAACAAGTAGGAGTAAATGCACCAGGAACTGCAAATAGAACCACTTTCTTATCTGCAAATAGCTCTGTTACTTGGTGGTTTACCATACCATCTGCAGTCAGTTCGCTTAGCGTCGCAGCAGGCAATGCTTGACCTTGTTGAATCATGATTTTCTTCCTTTTGTGTATGCGTTATTTCGCTCACTCAGTCTAGCGCCAAAACGACCACCTAACCACAGACGAAATGTAAGGGCTTAATAGGCTTCATAAAAACAAACCGCCTGAGTCGGCGGCTTGTATGTTGGTTACATGGCGTTTAGGTATGACTTATAAGAGTGAAGTCGAACCGTTGCCGCGCCAATCACGTCGATAAAGCCAAACAAGCTGTGGGGCTTATTCGCGGCAATCCAAGCCGAACCTGTTGCGCCGATAGGAATGGATTTACCTTCTGGTTCGAAGATCTCTAAGATCACGGTTCGTCCATGGCTGCTGGTGTTCGCGCCTACGTGCTGGCGAACACTTTGCGGTCCTTGTAATGGTGATACCGATGATTCTCCGGTACCAGCGGTGATACTGTGGACACGAGCGCGGAACACTTCGCCCGGGTAAGCATCAACATAGAACTCAGCAAACTGACCCTGTTCAACATAGCGGTAGGTTTGGTCTGGTATGCGCATCTCCAAGAACTTACGTGACGTGTCGTAGATGTGCATGTTACCCACACGGCTACCATCGGCGACGTTCACCACCGCGACTTGACCATCGTAAGGAGCTCTAACTGTCTTGCGGCTTTGTTCGAATTCGGTCTTTTTTAAATCCGCATGCAAAGATTTTAGTGACGCCTGTGCGACGCGCAGCTGTGATTCGTAGTATTCGATATCACGACCTTTGAAGATCTCTGGCGACGTTTTCCCGCGCACGATATCGCGCTTTAACTGAGCCACGTTTTCTTCTTGCTGAACAATACCTGCTTTGATTTTTTCTACATCAGCCAAAGAGGTGGTGTCGACAAGCGTGTAGATCACATCGCCTTTCTTCACTTCTTGGTTATGGTCGACATAGATATGGTCAATCTGCTCGCGAAACAGTGGAGACAACACCGAGTGGGGCGCTTTCACTGTCGATGAATAAGTCAGATCTACCGGAGCCCATAGACGTGAGAGAATTCCTAGTACCACTAGAATGAATGCTCCACCAGAGATGATCCAAAACGCGCTTTTAAATGTCCACTTAATCGCACCCGTTGAGACCAAAATCCACATGATCAGAATGTACGGAATCATTACCTCTTTCATGGCTTATTCCTCCGTCACTTTTGCGGGTGTTTGTGGTTGAGACGACAAACGGCTATTGCGAATGATGTTGCTCAGAGAGTTCCCAATGTGCTCCCAGTTTGCGAAGGCAATGATCAGTGCTAAAACCCACCATGCTTTATGGATGAACAAGCCACAAAGGGAGAGGGCAAAGACCAATTGGATGTGAGAACTTTTCTTCTCTTGAGCTCGGTGAACCGCAACTTCGTGGATCTGCCATAGCAAATAGATGACAAAAAGGGCAAGCGCTATGGTAACGGAGAACAGATAACCACTGAAGTATTCGGAGTTAAAAATCACCATCATGGTGTCGTTAGGCGTGTTGGTGAACAAGCTCATATCAATGTCTTTTGAATTGATCGTGCCCATGGGGGCAAGCAAGTAAGCGCCACCAAGCATGAGAGCCATGAAGAGTGAGAACTTTAATAGCACCATAAAAATCGCAAAGATAACGCGACCTATGGCTTTTATGACGTTCATAGTTATACCTTTTGTCGATGTGTGAGGGTAAAACGTTGAGCGTGTGATTATTGTTTTGTCTTTTGTAATCACATGCGCGGAATTGTATGAAAAAACGTCATAAGTTGAGTTATATATGATATAAGTTAATCTCATATCATTATAAAATTTCCCGAGAACACATAATCTATGAAGCACTCAGACTACAGTCTTATCCCGACCTTCGTGGCGATTGTCGAAGAGAAGAGTTACACCAAAGCGGCGCAACGACTGGGTATAAGCCAATCTGCGGTTAGCCAAGCGGTGGTAAGGCTTCGCGAAGTGTTTAAGGATGCGTTATTTATCCGTGAAAGTCATGGTGTATCCCCAACTGCGTTTGCCATTGATATCTATCCTACTTTGGCGAGTGCGGTAGAAAGCATTGCTTATATGTTGCCTGAGCATTCTCGATTTAACCCTGCCGAGTGCGATAAGCGTTTTGTGATCTCTTCCCTTAGTGTATTCAGTTTTACCCTGTTGCCTGAACTCGCTGCACTGCTTAGCGAAAAGGCGCCAAAGACCAATACGAGAATAGAGCCGCTTTTCACCATGGATTTAACCAGCCTATTAAGAACACAACAGTGTGATTTGGTGATTGAAGCGCAAACCAATTTGCATCCGCATTTGCGTTCTAAAGTGTTGATGTCAGATAAGTTAACGGTTGTGTGTCGTAAAGAGCACCCACGTTTAAAAGGGAAAACCATCAGCGTTGAAGAGTACCTCAATGAGAAACACGTTACCCTATCTCAGTTTGATCAAAAAAATGGTTATTTGCTTGGTCGAGGTATTAAGAATGAGCAGATCTTAGGGCAACGCCAAGTGGCTTGGCAGGCAGGAAGCATCCTCGAGATACTTCCTCTGATTCAACGTTGTGATTATCTCGCACTCATGCCACAAACGCTCTTGGAGCAATACCGAAAACTTTATAACTTGAGAGAGCTAGAGGCGGAATTTATGAAAGATCCGATTGATGTCGCGATGTATTGGCATCCGTCTCGTACAAATGACCCAAGCCATCAATGGTTACGCGAACAATGTTTATTAGCTGCTGAGAATTTTACTAAGAATCATTAGATTACAGTAATTATTCTGTCGATACCGTATGGAATAACCTTAAGTTACAAACTAAACTGTACGCATATCCCCTAAAGTCATAAGGGCATTTGTGCGGAACGGTTGGTTTTTCTTTACCAGTATCAGAACCAAGTTTGTTGTCATCTATTCTTTGATGACGATATGTTTCGTATTGATTTTATTTAGCGTCCTGTACTTTAAAGAACAACAACGTGTTTTTGATGTTGCACTGCAAAACTCACTTCAGGTTTCTAACCTCCATTCAGATGTGATTAGCCAAGAGCTACAAAGAAGTATTGCCTCGTTACGAACCATCAGTGGCCATGAAAGAGTCAGACAAGGGGACGTGCCTTTTATTATTGAAGAGCTGAAATGGCTTCAAAGCATACTAGGGCAGGCGGTAATTAATACGAGCTTTGTAGACCAAGATTGGAATCTTACTGACTATCAAGGCCGTAAAACCCAAATCACCCAGCCAGATATTAGGGATGATGTGCAATGGAGGCTGGCTAGCCATCACGTGACTAAGCCACATATTGGTTTGGTTACCGGAGAGCCATTGATTGCGCTTGGTGTTCCTGTTTTTAATACGCAGCAAGATTGGCGCGGTATTGTTGCGGTGTCGATATCAATAAACCATCTCAGAAACAGACTTTCAGAAGTCAAACTTGGCAATAGCAGTTATGCATGGATTGCCGACAACTTTGGCAATGTGGTCTCTCACCCCGATAAGTCACTTATTCTTGATGCGAACATTTTCGATGTTGACCATATTGGTTTTAAGGGGTTTGGTGACATTGCCTTGCAAACAAAACAACACGAAGTGGGGTATGGCCACTACTTTGATGAAAACCTGGGTGAATCTAAGATTGTCACTTTTGCAGGGATAGATTGTTTGCCCGGTTGGACGCTGTTTGTCACTACCAAAGAATCGGACATTTTCCTTGATATTAAAGCGTTAGTCGAGGATGTGACTATAACTTCATCGCTGGTATTGATTGTCTTCTTTCCTATCATCATTTATCTGACTAACTCTGTAACGCGGCCAATTTTGCAGCTTACCGACGGGGTGAGAAACTCGGTGAACAATCACTATACTCAGTTTGTGGAGCAAAGCTCGAAAGATGAAATAGGGCAGCTATCGAAGGCATTTAAAAACACCATTGATGAGATTCAACAGCATAATCGAAATCTGGAAGCGGTGGTTGCGCAAAGAACGAATGAGCTTAACGATGCCAACCATGATTTGGAGCTGTCGGTAAAGTTATTAAATGAAAACAATCAGAAGCTAACATGGCTCGCGATGTATGACCCTCTGACGAACTTATTCAACCGGCGCGCTTTAATTAACCAAGTGCATCAAGAGTTGGCCAATAAGACGATGCTTTTTGATACCACTTGCTTGATTCTGATCGATCTTGATTTCTTTAAAGCGGTGAATGATACATTTGGGCATGATGTGGGTGATCAAGTGTTGATGCATATCGCTGATTTCCTGAGTAAAAACGTGAGAAAGCAAGATCTTATTGCCAGATGGGGTGGGGAAGAGTTTGTTATTCTGTTGAGAGAGACATCGATTGAACAGAGCGAACAAATCGCCATCAATTTGCAAGAGAAGATGAAGCAGGAAAACTTCTCGCCCGTAACAAGCATGACGTTTAGTGCTGGTGTCGCAACATTGGAAGCAGGGCAAAGCTTTGATGAACTGGTTGCCAATGCCGACAAGGCACTTTACGAAGCGAAGAAATCGGGAAGAAACTGCGTGAAAAGTTGTGTATTGGCATAAAAGCTGTGTTGATATAACGCTCATATATCCGTGCAGATCTACACTCTTTCTTGAAGACGAATATCATAGTCTACGGGTGAGAAAAAGGGCTGATAACCAGCCCTAGTTTACTTTGCTTATCAATCAGTGATTTGTTTACCAATCAGTGATTCGCTAAGTAATCAGCGACTTGTGCACGGTATTTGGCTTTCAGCGCCTCGCTAATGAAGCTCGCGTTAATCGCATTGATCGTGAACTGAGCGAGTTCTGACTTTGTCATTGGGTGAGCATTACTGACCGCCATAAAGTTATCCGTCATGTAACCACCAAAGTACGCCGGATCATCCGAGTTAATGGTTACCGCGACACCTTGACGTAGCAAATCGACAATGTTGTGTTGCTCCATTTCATCAAACACACAAAGCTTAATGTTCGACAACGGGCACACTGTGAGTGGCATTTTACTTTCGATAAGCGCTTCGACTAACGATGCATCTTCAACGCAGCGAACTCCATGGTCAACACGGCTGACACTGAGCATCTCGACAGAGTCGACAATGTTTTGTGCCGGGCCTTCTTCACCAGCGTGTGCAACGGTCAGTAAGCCAGCGTCTTTGGCTTGTTGGAAAGCACGTTTGAACTTCTCTGGTGGGTGACCAAGCTCTGAAGAATCCAAACCGACACCGATGATTTTGTCTTGATGCTTGATGATTGATTGCAGCGTTTCAATCGCGCTCTCTTCCGATAGATGACGTAAGAAGCACGCAATGATTTGAGACGTTATACCTAGCTGTTCGTTACCATCTTGCATAGCACGGTGAATACCATTGATGACCGTCTCAAACTCAATGCCGCGATCGGTATGGGTCTGTGGGTCAAAGAAGATCTCAGTATGGATAACGTTGTCGGCTTTGCAGCGCTCTAGATATGCCCACGTCAAATCATAGAAATCTTGTTCCGTAATCAGCGCGTTGGCGCCTTGATAATAGATATCTAGGAAAGACTGCAAATCTTCGAACTCGTATGCTTTGCGCAGTTCCTGTGGTGACTCGTAAGGAATGCCGATGCTATTGCGTTGTGCCAGTTCGAACAACAGTTCTGGCTCTAGCGAACCTTCGATATGTAAGTGTAACTCTACCTTTGGAAGACCTTGAATAAATGCGTTCATAATAAACTCCCACTTTTTCTTATGGTTGTTGTGGATGCAATTACTCTAAGGATAGGTCTAGATTGAGAAAAATCGAACGCTATTACAAAGAGTAAGATCCACAGTGATCTCAACTCTTCGTAATCAGCACTTTGCGGGAGCTGGTAGAGACCCCCAAACCATATCATTGGGGTTATACGAAGCAAACGGCGCGATTATACGCAAAAATTGAAGGTTGACCAGAGTCGTTGATGAAATTGTACTATCTAAGGGATAAGGGATAAGGGATAAGGGATAAGGGATAAGGGATAAGGGATAAATAACGTTGCAGTGATTTCATCGCATGATGGTTTCGTTGTCAGCACACACCTTGCTGATTTTCGAACGTTCAGTGGCTAAAACTGAATATCATCACGCGAGAAACATTTGGAGTCATATCGAGTTTATTGTGCGTTGCTCATTGTGAACTGAGAAGTGGGGTGGCGATACCTTGCACATCGATACTTTAGATTGAGAGGAGTAAAGAAAAGGAATTGGAAGGAAATGTAATTATAGCTCGAACATTTTATCAAATTCTCTTTGCTCCATAATGTCCTCAATTCGGCGGCGCGTTCTTTGTTTAATCGCAGCTGCGTTTTGTTCGGACTCTTTCTTTTCTTGCTCAATCTGCTTCTTGCTTTTGTTTGCCATGTTTTTCACCTTGGGAATTTCTTCCTAAATTTCCGCATCATTCATTAATGCACGAAAATTGATTTATTTAATAATAAAACTTCCTAGCTTTGAACCTGAGTCACACAGAATGTCACCAGAGTAGGTTTTCTCACAGTATTTAAAATCAATGAGATAGCAAGCGGATTGGAGTTTTGGCAATATATGGCGCCTCAAAATATCACTGTTAAGTTGATGAATTTTGGCGTTCCAAGAGATGTCGGGTTGTTTTAAACGGAATTCAATCTCTATCATTTATTCTCCTGTTTTTTAGTGATCTTTTCTTTATTCAATAATTGGTACCAGTGTCTTTGGCGACCTGTTCTTTTAGACATAATTTTTCCTAATTTTAAGTAAGTGAAATACCAACGATGGCTATCGTATTTGATAGATATAACGTTCCAACGATAGATATCGTGTCCGCAGCTCATTTATTTTAGGCAGCAGAAAACCGAGCAAGAATACTTGCGGGTTGTTGAGTGTGAGGAATTTTTGAAGGGGGAGAGAGTTTGGTGCAGCGAGGAAATGCTGCACCAAGAAAAGCTATCTTATAGAGGAGTAACTTCAGTCGCTTGAGGACCTTTTTTACCGTCTTCTACATTGAAGCTTACTTTCTGACCTTCAGTCAAAGTTTTGAAACCGTCAGCAACGATAGCGTTGAAGTGTACGAATACATCTTGGCCGCCGTTGTCTTGAGTTAGGAAACCAAAACCTTTAGTTTCGTTGAACCATTTTACTGAACCAGTTACTTTACCAGACATAAAAACCTCTGAAATTAAACAATAATATACGAATTGTGGTGGATCTTTTTTAAGCTATTGAATGTGCAATCAAGAGGAAGTTTTACGCAGGAGTCTGAACCGAAGATTCAGGATGTTACTGAGAGGGAACTTAAACTAAATGTAGCATTAACAGCTCTTTTCTAGAGCCAGCCGCCACTATACAGGGTGTTTAAAAAATAGCTACATTTATTTTTCATTTTTTTCGTTCGAAAAAGTTGATGAAGTAGAACAATTTTTCCCCCTCATAAACTCAGTACTTGCTCTCTAGAATCAACTCATATCCTAAAGGGAGGCAAGATTATGAGTACAGTGAGAGAGATTCGTCAGATCATCCCATCACATGCAACTGCTGATGGTGACGGCGTGAAAATTCGCCGTGTCGCGGGCTTTAACAATGCGAGCTTTTCACCATTTTTGATGGTAGATGAACTGAAATCAGACCAAAGAGCCGATTACGTAGGCGGGTTCCCTCCGCACCCACACCGAGGCATTGAAACGCTGACTTACATGTTAACGGGCCATTTCCAACATCGTGACCACATGGATAATGTTGGTGAACTTCGCTCCGGTGGTGCGCAATGGATGGCAACTGGCCGAGGCGTCATTCATAGTGAAATGCCAATAATGGAAGACGGTGAACTGCACGGTTTCCAAATTTGGATTAATCAACCCGCGCGAGACAAGATGGCTCCGGCGCAATATCACGACTTCCAACCGGAAACCATTACCGAACATCGCGCAGAGGCGCATGGCTTAGTTCGCGTTATTTCTGGTGAGCTGAACATTGATGATGAAGTAATTCGTGGGCCATTGAGTAAAACGGGTGTACCTGTGACGGTCGCCGATTGGCAAGCGCACCAAGGCGCGTCGTTAAACCTTATGACACCTAACGATCACAATATGATGGTCTATGCTTATAAAGGCATCATTACTATTGGAGAGCGCGTTGTCATGCAGGGAGAAATGGCACTGCTTTCTAAAGGTGAGTTGGTGACGCTTCAATCCAATGACACCAATGGCGTACTGCTCTTTATCGGCGAACCAATTGATGAACCTGTCGTGCATTACGGCCCGTTTGTCATGAATAGCATCGAAGAGATTGAACAAGCTATTCAAGATTACAACTCTGGATTGTTTGAAACGTATTAGTTTGACCGACAGTCGTGCGCACTGAATTAGCACGATTGGTGACCCCTAAGTGATTTGGAGTCCGTGCATTGGGCTCATACGCAAGCAAAGACGATATCCACTGCCATCGAATTTGCATCAGCCACACTAACATGGTGTGGCTTTTTTTATTCTGCTGCGTTTTGAAAGTGGTGTTTAGCTCTGTTTCCAACGCGTTATGGCATGCTTGCCAAACTCCAAGCCCAATTCATAAGCTTTGCGTAATGGTTCCGGCGAGCGGCTCAAGCGTTTTAATTTAAAGCCTTCTGGCGGACAGATTTGAATGATCTCAACACCAGCAGGTGGATTCTCTATCAATTCCAAGCTCTGGTTATAGCGAATATGACGCGTGAGCATTGGCTCGACCAAAGCAGGGTGGTCTTTCAATAGGCGCGCGGTGAGCTTTTCAAGTTTAGGTTTGGATTTGCGATAACTGGCTGGCCGACTTCTTAGCACCATGATTCTGGTCGCGCCACGTTTAATGGCTTCGGCGACGGGAATCGCATCCGCTACGCCGCCATCGACATATCTCACACCATCTAAAGCGACGCCGTTTCGGTACATGATGGGCAGGGCGCTACTGGCTTTCATGGTTTCTGCCAGCATTTGAATGGATGGGGTAAGGTATTCTGGTTGCCCATTGTCTTGTCGTGTGACGCCTAAAAAGAACGGTCGAGGATCGGCAGAAAGCACGGCTCGATCAATGCCTAATTCTTTGAGCGTGACGTCCCACATCCAATCTAAATCCATCATATCGCCACCGCGCACGAGTTGCGTGGGGGAGATAAACTCTTTACGCAAGCTGTAATCGAGATAGATTTTGAGGTTCCTTCCCGGCATTTTTGCAAGGTATGCGGCTAAGTTGCTCGCGCCTGCCGAAACGCCCCAAAAACTGTCAAACGGGGAGAAGTCTTGCTTAATAAAATGATCGAGTATGCCGCAGGAAAATACCCCGCGCATGGCACCGCCTTCAACAACCAGTGCCCGAGAGCCAACGTGTTCCATTCTAGCCATCCGTTTTGATTATTCTGATTTGGGATACGAGCTAATTAGAGTAACGGATCTAATGCGCATTCCCAAATCTCGTTCGTTTTGGTCTCACCTTGATGAATCTATTTTTTATGTTATAACGTAACAATAATCAAAATTATTAAAAGGTAGCGTGTGTCTTGTGTGAGGTGAGAGTGAGCAATATTGACGCCATTATTGAGCATGTTGAGAAGAGTTTTAAGGCTCAGGGAAAGCAATTAACTTCTAAGAGAAAACTGGTGTTGAAAGCCTTGGTCCATGCCGATAGAGCGTTATCAGCTTATGAGTTAGTGGATTATTGCAAAGCCCATTTTGATCAGAATATTCAGGCTATGTCTGTGTATCGAATCTTGGATTTTCTTGACGGCGAGCATCTGGCTCACAAGCTTAAAGTTTCCAATAAATACATCGTATGCTCCCATATTCTCTGCGAACACGAGCACGGTATCCCTCAATTTCTTATCTGCTCCAAGTGCAACAAGATCAGCGAACAAGCCATCGATCCTAAATTGATTAATGGTCTTAAATCTCATGCAAAACAAGAGGGGTTTACCGTTGTTAGCCCGCAATTAGAAATCAATTGTGTATGTGATAACTGCGCTGACACCAAATAGCCGCGCTTTTTATTGAATTTGGCTCACACCATGACGACGTCGTCGCCTTTTCCTCAAATACATCCCAACCATTAGCATCATCAGCAAGGAGATTCTGAACCGCTATGTCTGCAACGCTCATTAAAAACGCCCGTGTAGTAAATGAAGGAACCATCACCGAAACCGATTTGCGAATTGTCGATCAACGAATCGAAACCATCGCAACTGACATAGCAGCAAGGGAAGGTGATGTCGTTATGGATGCGAAAGGTTGCTATTTGATCCCTGGAATGATCGATGACCAAGTACATTTCCGCGAACCAGGACTGACTCACAAAGGCTCTATTGCAACCGAATCACGCGCAGCTGTCGCTGGTGGTATAACGAGCTTCATGGAAATGCCAAACGTAAGCCCGGCCACCACAACGATTGAAGCATTGGAGCGCAAATTTGCCATCGCAGAACAAAGCTCTCTGGCTAACTACTCTTTCTACCTTGGCGCAACGGAAGACAACCTTGAGCAAATCAAATTACTCGATCCAAAGAAACACTGTGGTGTGAAAGTCTTTATGGGCGCATCTACCGGAGATTTGTTGGTGGAAGACGAGCAAGCATTGGATGAGATTTTCCGTGATTCGCCAGTATTGATCGTAACGCACTGTGAAAGTGGCCCTGTCATTGCTCAGAACAAAGAACGTCTGTTGAAAGAGAAATCGGAATTCACCATTGAAGACCACCCAGAACTTCGTGACGATGAAGCTTGTTATGCCTCTTCTTCTTACGCTGTTGAGCTAGCGAAAAAACACAATAGCCAACTACACGTACTGCATATCACGACAGCAAAAGAATTAGCGTTGTTTGAAGCGGGCCCTATTCAAGGTAAGAGCATCACCGCAGAAGCGTGTGTTCACCACCTCTGGTTTAGCAATGAAGACTATGCAGAGCGTGGTAACCAAATTAAATGCAACCCAGCGGTGAAGTACCCAAGTGACCGTGAGGCTATTCTAAAAGCACTTAATACAGGTCAAATTGACATTATCGCGACAGACCACGCCCCCCACACGTGGGAAGAAAAACAGGTGCCTTACGAACAAGCGCCAGCGGGGTTACCTTTGGTACAGCACGCACTATTGTCTTTATTTGATCAAGTCGCTCGTGGACATATGACGATGGAGCAAGTGGTTCAAAAGACGGCACATAACCCAGCCATCCGCTACGGTATTGAGCAACGTGGCTTTATCCGTGAAGGGTATTTCGCTGATTTGGTGCTGGTGGATACAAAAATGCCGACCTTAGTCACCAATGGCAATAGCTTGTACCACTGTGGTTGGTCGCCTTTTGCTGGCCATCAGTTCTCCTCACAAATCAAGAAAACTTGGGTCAACGGTGGGTTGGTGTATGTCGACCAACAAGTCAATGAGCAGGCAGCACATGCTATGCGATTGGTATTTGATCGCTAAGACTCACGTTTTTCAAAAACTTAGATTATTTGAAAGCTCAGTTTATTTTCGAAAGCTTACATTTATCCGCTTTCATCGGGCTTTATTTGTAGAAGTATAGTTGTCGTAACTTGAGTGTCTTTTCGGCACCAAATAAAGAGAATTCAATATGTTAAGAAGAAATCCCACAGGTCACATGCCCGAAGTGTCGGAAACAGCCTTCATCGATCCGACGGCAATCATCTGTGGCAAAGTGATCATTGAAGATAACGTTTTTATTGGTCCTTACGCGGTGATTCGTGCTGATGAGGTGAACGAGCAAGGCGATATGGAAGCCATTGTCATCAAGCGTGATACCAACATTCAAGATGGCGTGGTCATTCACTCAAAGGCAGGCGCTGCCGTGACCATTGGTGAGCGCTCTTCCATTGCACACCGATCAATTATTCATGGTCCGTGTGAAGTTAGCGATGATGTGTTCATTGGTTTTAACTCGGTGGTGTTTAATGCTGTGATTGGGAAGGGTTGTGTTATTCGCCATAACTGTGTGGTAGATGGTCTAGACTTGCCAGAGAATTTCCATGTTCCGCCAATGACGAATATTGGTGCTGACTTTGATTTGAATAGCATCTCGAAAGTGCCACCTGAGTACTCGGCGTTTTCAGAGTCTGTGGTTTCAGCAAACCACGAACTGGTGCAAGGTTACAGGAGAATTGCCAATGAGCTCTGAGAGCCAACCCATACTTGGTGTTCCTACCAACATCATTACGGGGTTTCTTGGTGTAGGAAAGACCTCAGCGATTTTGAATTTAATGGCGAATAAGCCAGAGAACGAGCGCTGGGCGGTATTAGTGAATGAGTTTGGTGAAATCGGCGTTGATGGTAGCTTGGTTCAGGGGCAACAAAGCGAAGAGCAACAAGTGTTTATTCGCGAAGTACCCGGCGGCTGCATGTGCTGCGCGGCGGGGTTGCCAATGCAAATCGCCTTAAACCAACTGCTTAATGAAGCAAAGCCAGACCGTTTGCTGATTGAGCCTACTGGGCTTGGTCACCCGAAAGAAGTGCTGCAAGTGTTGTCGACAGATCATTATCGCCAAGTGCTTTCGCTACAAAAGAACATCACTTTGGTCGACGCGCGTAAGCTTGCGGATGAGCGCTATACACAGCATGACACGTTCAACCAACAAATTGCGATTGCCGATACAGTGGTGGGTAACAAGCTCGATTTGTATCAAGAGGGAGACACCCAGAAGCTAGAAGCTTACGTGGCGCAAGTTGGGCGCCCGAATACCAAAGTGGTTTTTGCTCAGCATGGTGTGATTCCGTTTACTGAATTTGAAGGTGAGACCACCATTCATGAACATCCCCCGCATCACCACCATCATGCGAGTGACAAGCCTTTGGCTTCAGACATGCCAATGCCTGAGAGTGGTATGCTCAAAGCGACCAATTCAGGCGAAGGTTTCCAGAGTGTCGGTTGGCGCTTTTCACCTGAGAAAGTGTTTGACCGTCGGAAGCTGATTCCTTTGTTGGTGGAGCTAGAAGTAGAGCGCATGAAAGCCGTGTTTATTACGAGCGATGGCATTTATGGCTACAACTTAACGCCAGATGGACTAACCGAAGTGGAGTTGGATGATTGTGCCGAAAGCCGCATCGAATTGATTGCAGACAGCATTGACGATCAATTTGAAGCCAAGCTGCTTTCGTGTGAATTTTCACACGATTAATAATAACGGGCATTAGTGTTTGGCTGAATGCCCGCAATTTCTTTTTTATACCGCTCGGTACTTCTCTTCCAAGTTTTCTTTTTTCTTAACTTCTTTTGCATGATCTTTTGGTGATGATGATTTCTTATGTTGACATTGTTTGATGATCAAACTAAATTGAAATCCAAATAGTTTGACAATCAAGCTAAAATTGGAAGGTAAGTGTCGCAATGGCTGTATCGCAACATTCACATGATTTTGTTTCTCACAACCAAAAGGGTGAAAAACGCACGCTCTACGTATTGATTCTAACCGTGACCACAATGGTGGTGGAGATTGCTGCCGGAACCATGTTTGGTTCAATGGCATTGCTCGCAGATGGTTGGCACATGGGCACACACGCAGCGGCATTCTGTATTACTCTCTTTGCTTACCGCTACGCGAAACAAAATGCGCACAATGACCGCTTCTCATTTGGTACGGGCAAGGTGAGTGTTCTTGGCGGTTTTACCAGTGCGATTGCGTTGGGGATTGTGGCATTGATGATGATGGTCGAGTCGATTCACCGTCTCTTTAATCCAGAAAGTATCCAATTTAACGAGGCGATCATGGTGGCGGTGATTGGTCTAGTGGTTAACCTTGCAAGCATGCTACTTCTGCAAGATCACCATCATCATGACCATCACGATCACCACTCTCACGATCATGAGCACGAACATCATCACGACCACAACTTAACCGCTGCGTATTTCCACATGCTGGCGGATACATTGACGTCTTTGTTGGCTATTGTGGCGCTGATTGTTGGTAAGTTTTACGGTTGGGTTTGGTTAGATGCCATGATGGGTATTGTTGGTGCTGTTGTAATTGGTAAATGGACCTTGGGTTTAATGAAACAAACCGCGCCTGTGTTGTTGGACGAGAGCATCAATAAGTCTTATCGAGATGAGATTACAGAAACACTCACTCCTTATGCCGAGGTTGTTGATTTACACATCTGGAAAGTGAGTGGTCACCATTACTCTGCAGCAATCGCACTCAAAAATCACAGTGACAAAACGCTGGATGAATTTAAGCAATTATTGAGTAAATTTGATAAGATTCACCACCTGACTTTAGAAGTTCAAACGACTGACTGATGCGCGAATTAGAAAAGCTTAATCAAACGCTTACCGAGTTCTATGACAAAATGTCTTCTTGGGAGCAATCTGTAGTAAAAGAAACGGGTTATTCACTGGCTCAAACTCACACCATCGAAGTGTTGGGTGGGCACGGTGCAATGCGTATGAAAGAGCTGGCCGAGAAACTCGGTATCACCACGGGTACGCTGACGGTTCAAATTGAGAAGCTGGTGAAAGCAGAGCTTATTGAGCGTTGCCCGCACCCAGAAGATCGTCGCGCGATTGTCGTGAAGCTTACGCCTGCGGGTGAAGAGATTCACCGCCATCACAATCAACTGCATTTAGATTTGGTTCAAGACTTAACGCGCAATATCGACCCTGAGCATCAAGCGATTTTGTTCGCCTGTTTAGAGAAGATGAATCGAGAATTTTGATTGGCTTTTAAAACCCTCAATAGCAAAAAAGTAGAGCACCGAAATGCTCTACTTTTTTATTATAAGCTCGATAGAATTTGCTCTATTGGCAATTGTGTAAACGCGTAAGTGACGCCAACACAGAACGCCGCGCCAGTAATGCCCATGGCGAGGGTCGTTGCGAGTAGTAGAAGGGTAATCTTAGGCATTAGAGATTAAACTCCTTCTTAAAGGTTGGGTAAATGACACCATTAGCCTCTTGGTACGCTTTAAAGCCATACCCAAACGTTAGTGCTGTCATCACAATGGCAAATGCCGCAATGTTTCTTCCTTTCATCCTTAAACTCTCAACTGTTTGTATTGAACAAAGGTAATAAACACCCTGCCAATAGTTTATCTATTGCTTATTAAATTCGGTTATTCAATTACTGGGTAAAACACACGAACAGTACCCATGCCGTTGCTAGCACAAGTAGTGGTGTAAACACCTTCTGAATTGAAGCACCATCGGTTAGGTCATAAATCACGATCGATTCTTTATAGAACGCGCGTTTGAAAGAACCAAAGCTGATTTCATTTTTAACGTCAGATTGGTCGTAGTGCTTGCGAGCTGAGTCTGTCATTTGAGACTCTAGATCTTGCATCTCGTATTCTTTGTTAAAAAACGCATCCCACGCCGAAATACGTGCAATAGCTTTTGGCGAACGATTGCCTTTCAGTTTTTCTAAACGCTTAGCGTATGCAGCTTGATATTTATCCACGATGAATTCCTACATGAATAGACTGTAATGCAGAACACAGCTTTAAATGCTCTGCGCAGTGGTTGTAAAAATTAGAAAATGGGAATCAAAAGGAAATTTTTACATCAGTAGGAAGGTTGCAGATGAGGAAGTACGGCATTTGATTGTTAAAGAGCGTAAGGAATGTCATCCCTTGTGCTGCGGATAATATGGGCTGCTTTTGGATGCGACAAACAAAAATAATTAGTGAAAACAACAAGCGATTTTTGTTGCGAGATTGTCCGTTCTGGGCATGGTAGGCTGCTTGAATTGGAGAAATGATAAGTACAGCAAGGGCTTACGCGGTGTTTCTCGGTGAGAGATTTTTAAGCACTTATGATAAATAAACTTTACAACTGCTAATTATAAATACATCAGAAAGCGATATTCTTTTTCTCGTTGGAGAGCTTAATAAAGATTGAGAGTTTGATTTTTTCATGTTCACATCTTGTAAAGGGATATCCCAATTCGTAGAAAAGCACTGAGCATTTTAGAAGAACTAAATTTTAAGCTGCTAATAAAATTATTTACTGCGGGTTTAAGCTTCACCGTGTTGGAGTGGTTTGAAGGAAAGTAGAAAACTACTTTCTATCCAATCCGTCTGAATTTCTACTCCTTCTTTCACTCAATCTGAGCACGTCCCCCCCTCTTAGAGAGCGTGTTTAGATTGAGTGCCTTTTTATTCAATTTGGGGTTAAAGCATGGAACAGCAACAATTTAGAGAACTCAAGAGTCAATTAAGATTCCTAACATCGTCTCAACTGCGTGAAGTGCAAAGATTGATAAAAAGTGCTTCATTAGAGCATGAAGTGGTTCCCTTAAGTGAAGAAGAGCGCCAATTTATCCATAATTTGTTTACCAAAGAACCATCAACGCCTTCTTATTCGTAGCAGATCACTACAAGCGGTTTACTCGCTAGTGTTGTTGTGCTTTTTTGCTTTGACGATAAGATTTGCTAACTGTGCAAACCCAAAACCGCCGTTTTCCTCAGTCAAAAAGCTAGGTTGCTGATTCAGTTTTGCCAATAAAGGGCGAATATTGTTCACGCCAAAGGTTGTTGGCAACCATTCAAACATGCCTTCATCATTCAATGAATCTCCCACATAAGTGATGCGTTCCAAACTCGGTAGCTCACCATTATTGAACTGCCTAATGTAGGCTTCACCACTAGTGCGCTTACTGTGATTGCCCCCCCACGTATTGATGTGAATTGAACTTAATGTTGCATTGACGGGGTGGGATTCCACATTCAAATTCACTATGCGATTGAGGATTTCCATTGTTGTAGAAGGAGGAACCGGCGCTCTATCTTGTGCGATGTTCACCGCCACATCGCAGTAGCGAAAGCTCTGATCGTGGCTGAACTCGACATCAGGATACTCTGCCAAAATGCCCGCAATGCTTTCTTGTAATGCGCGTTGCTCTTTGCGCATCGCTTCTGCTGGGCGAGCGAAGGTGGTGTTGAATCCTGTCGCGTCTTTTCTCATCCCAAACGCGCCATTTTCACCAACCACACCATGCAGTGGCCACATCTTTGCCATTTGGTCACACCAACCAGCACATGCGCCTGTTACTGCGACCACTTTTACGCCCACGCGCTCTAGCTCGGCTAGCGCAATTAATATCTCTGGTGGCAGTTTGCCTTGCCAAGTCAACGTATCGTCCACGTCGGTCAGCAGCCATTCGATCTGTTTCAGGCTCTCTAACTTGAGCTCTGATAACGGGTTAGGCATTCACCACTCCTTGATTGTTTACTTGAGGATTGATTGCTTGGGTTTCGTCACTGACGTCTTGCGATGATACCGCTGGGGCCAGTGTACACTCGATGCGTTTTTCTGTGTTGGCATCAAAAAGATGAACATGCTTTGGTTTGATATCCAGACCAAGTTTATCGCCAATTTGAATTGGCGTATGTCCCTCAACGCGGACAACCAGCTTTTGTGAATCACCGCCTTCTGTGCGGCAGTAAAGCAACAGATCGGCACCGAGCGATTCAATCAATTCGACTTCTACCTGCAACCATGGGTTATCTTGGCTTGCGTTAAAGTCTGCGGCAATTTCGTTGACCTTTTTACCTAGCGCGCCACCCATTCTTTCTCATTTTGAGAATATCGAAACTTGGATTCCCGGTGGGCGTATTCGTACCAACGATCGCGACGTGGTAGATGGCTCCGCAGAGCAGTTTTATGGTCAGTTCTCGGCGGATATTGGCATTATTGGTTGTGCGGGCGTGACCGAAATCGCGCAGTCGCATTCCGACATGATCAACCTTGGCAGCACAACGATTGATACTCAGCCGTTCGCAATGGAACATGAATTGCGAGAAGCCAAAATGAGCCAAGCGATTTTGGCTAACTCGGAGCAAAAGTGGCTGGTGGCGAACAACAGTAAGTGGCAGCGCAGAGCCAATACTAAGGTGGCTCCGCTTAGTTATTTCGCTCGCGTTTTCAGTAACTAATAAAAGAAGAATAAAAGAACACAAAAAAGCCGCCATCACAGGCGGCTTTACATTATCTTTTGGCTATCTCTCGCGTCGTTACTTTTCGCGTTGTTCTAGCCTAGTCGTGGATAGGCACAACCAAAATATCAACCGGAGACTTGTTGATCAGATGTCTTGAGTAAGAAATGATCTTGCTCCAGAAATCTTGGTGATGACCACAAATCAGTAGGTCGACTTCCTGTTCTTTGATGGTCACTTCTAACTTGTCTGCCAAATCACCAGTGCCGACAAAGAAGTGCTTCAACGGTTGCTCCATGTAATCGCTGAAGGATCTCAAACACTCCATAGAGTGCTCATTCAGCGGTCTTTGAGCTGGGTCCGCTTTGATATCAACAAGCTCACGATAAATCTCACCATGAGTACCGTCGATATGGATAAATGATATCTCGGAGCCGAGATAACTCGCCATAGATACAGCGCGGTCAATCAACACAGTACTCTCATCAGACAGTTCCAGTGCGACTAGGATATGTTTGTATTTCATAACCATGCCCTTTTGTGGAATACGTTACTAATAGCATAGTATGTCTTGGCGAAAAAATGTGTTGCTAAGATCTCGAAATTGTTCAAAAAAGTTTTGGCAAATTATCATCAGCAGAGCAAGTGGAAGGCATTGATAAAAATAAAAAAAGAGCCGGTACTAATACCAGCTCAATTCAATCTCTAATGGCATGTCACAGCGTATTCTCTCTCCACACATCTCGTCGGATGCGTTGAGGTGAACCAGCTTTGCAGAGGAGTATCCTTCTCCTCGAAAGTGGTCTCTTGCTTCGCAAAGGCTCGCGAACGTTAGCGGGCTTTTGTTTTCATTTAATATCAGCGATCTTGTCTGGTTTTCTATGTTGTAAGCGAGGTAGATATCACCCTCGACTGATTCAATCAAAAGATTCATAGCCGTTTCCCTTGGTGTGTCACTCTCTGGCTATTACGGCGAGCGATAGAATTTAGTTCACTTCCTGTGTTTGAGTTCGTTTTTCTTAGACCTCGCTTGTGACAGAAGTCGCTTGCTTTTTATACAAGAAAACCTTTAGACTTTGCCCATCACTTCTTTAGGAGATTACGCCAACATGAACAACTAAACCTGTCATCCAACTCTCATTTTATTTTTTGGATTTACAGGGTTAGTAGGCGTAGCTCACTTTCCGATATTTCTTTGCAGTTACCATTTTTCTGTTTGAAGCGCTTCTATGGGCGTGTGTATTTGCATCGATCTCATCTCTAGATTTATCTCAAGCTACGGCTGTTGTCCCTGTCATACAGGAAGCAAATTATGCCAGTCTTACAGGCTTACAATATCAGTCATCAATTTGGTAATGGCGAAACGCTGTTTCAGCAAATCTCATGTTCAATGATCAAACGTCGTGTTGGGTTAGTCGGACGTAACGGTGTCGGGAAATCGGTGTTTGCATCGATACTCAGCGGTGAGCAAACCCCAACCAGCGGTACAGTCACCTTACCAAAGTCCTTTGCGGTGTATCGCCAGCAACCATCTCATTTGTTGGCGGGAGAGCTTTCGATTGCCCAATTTTTATCAAAGGACAAAGTGCTAAGCGCGCTCAAGCAGATCGAAATGGGCGATTGCTCAGAGCATTTGTTTGAGGTGGTGGGTGAACAATGGGATTTGCCTATCCAACTTGCTAAGCAGTTAGAAACCATGGGTTTGCCACCACAGCCAGACTTCCCTTGCTCGCAATTGAGTGGCGGACAGTTAGCACGTTTGCAACTGTGGCAGTTGTTCGAAAGTGAAGTGGAATTGCTGATCCTTGATGAACCGTCGAACCATCTTGATACACATGCCAAGCAGTGGTTGATTCATTCGATGCGCAATTTCTCAGGAGCGATTCTGCTCATCAGTCATGACAGAGAGTTACTTCGCGAGATGGAGGAAATCTGGGAACTCTCCGGACTAGGCTTGCAAGTGTATGGCGGTAATTACGACGTGTATGCAGAGCAAAAGCACACCGAACTACAAGCGGTGGAACGCCAGTTAGCCAGTGTCGATAAACAAAAAAAGCAATTAGAAGAACAAGCTCAGCGCAATCGGGAGAAAGCAGAACAAAGAGCGGCTCAAGGGAACAAGTTGAGAAAGGATGGCAGCCAGCCGAAAATCTTACTGGATGGTATGAAGGACAAAGCCACAGCCCGAGCAGCCAGTCGCAATAAAAACGAGCAACTTCGCCAAGCGCATCTGCAAGAGAAAGAGCAAAGCTTGCGAGTGCGTAAAGAGCAAATCAAAGGGCAAAAACTGTATTTGGCAGACAGTCAAAACCGCTCACGAAAAGTTGTGTCGCTTTTAGAAGGCATGTTGCCATTTGGGTCGGCTCAGCCCATCACCGCGCAAGTTCATGCGGATGATAAATTGCATTTGTTGGGCAAAAACGGGTGCGGAAAATCGACCTTACTGAAAACCCTTTTGGGTGAGTTCTCACTGCAAAGTGGTGGGCTACAAATCAATACGTCGCTTTATTATCTCGACCAGCACTTCGGTGCGATACAGCCTGAACTCTCCATGTTGGAAAACCTAATGCAACATTGTGAGGGGATGAAAGAAAGTGATGCCAGAACATTACTAGCAGGCATTGGCTTTCGTCGAGACAGTGTCTTTCGTTTGGGCAACGTATTGAGTGGCGGCGAGAAAATGAAGCTCACGATGCTGATTGTCAGTCATCAACCAACGCAGCCTTTGTTGCTCTTGGATGAGCCAGATAATCACCTCGATTTGGATTCGAAAATCATGCTTGCTCAGGCACTAAGCGCGTATCGAGGCGGCTTTATTCTTATCAGTCACGACCAAGATTTTGCCGCGGAATCGGGTGTGTCTCGAAGTATTGAACTGAGCTAACAAGCTCTTGTCTATAACTCCACATTGCGGGGGATCACCGAAGCCAAGCAGCTAGTTTGGCTTTGGTGACTTTAAAACCTTTACCAAGCAATTTTCTCAAAGCAATTAGAATCCTTACTTCGATATGGGTAAGATGCTTGATGCATTACACAAAACAAAAACAGAAAAGGAAGTCTATGAAAAAGAAAACCTTAGCACTGGTGACCGCGTTTGCGATGACGGGCATATTGCCGAGTGCTTATGCCGAAGACTCAACAAAGGAGTTGGTTGAACACGTACACAAAATGGCGGTGAAGTACCCAACGACAAAGAAAGTCGATGTGGTGGATGAGTATTTTGGTACCAAAGTCAGTGACCCATACCGCTGGTTAGAAGATGACCGCAGTAAAGAAACCGCTGACTGGGTCAAAGCGCAGAACCAAGTCACGTTCGATTACTTGGCGCAAATTCCTTATCGTCACCAGATTGAAGAACGCTTAACTCAGTTGATGGATTACGAGAAGTTAGGGCGACCATTCAAAGAAGGTAAATACACCTATTTCTACAAGAACGACGGTTTGCAAAACCAAGATGTGCTTTACCGCCAACTCGACGGTGGCAAGCCTGAAGTCTTCCTCGACCCAAATACCTTTAGCGAAGATGGCACGACCTCATTGGCGAATGTGAGCTTCACCAAAGATGGTTCTTTAGTCGCTTACAGTATTTCAGAAGGCGGTAGCGATTGGCGCAAAGTAATTGTGCTTGATACTGAAACCAAAAAGCCTGTCGGTGAGACGTTAGTAGATATTAAGTTCAGTGGCGTAAACTGGTTAGGCAACAAAGGCTTCTACTACTCAAGTTACGATAAGCCAGAAGGCAGCGAGCTTTCGGCAAAAACCGACCAACACAAGCTTTATTATCACGAGCTAGGCACTAAGCAGAGTGAAGATAAGCTTATCTTCGGTGGTACAGATGCGGAGAAGCACCGATACGTTCGTGGTTACACTTCCGACGACCAACGTTACCTGTTTATTTCGGCAAGCACTTCAACGTCTGGCAATAAGCTGTTCTTCAAAGATTTGACCAAGCCAGACAGTCCGCTGAAAACCATTTTGGATGACACCAATTCTGATACTTGGGTGATTGATAGCAAAGGCTCCAAGCTGTATTTGGTCACTAACTTAGATGCACCAAACAAACGTGTAGTGACGGTAGATGCGAGCAATCCTGAGCCGAAGAATTGGAAAGATTTAATTCCTGAAACTGACAACGTGCTTAGTCCATCAACTGCGGGGGCTTACCTGTTTGCCAGCTACATTATTGACGCTCTTTCGATGGTCAAACAATACAATATGGATGGTAAGTTCATTCGTGAAATCAAGCTGCCAGATATTGGCAATGCTTACGGCTTTTGGGGTAAGAAAGAAGACGCTGAAGTTTACTACTCTTTCACCAACTACAAGACGCCAAGCACGACCTATCGCCTAGACATTAAAGAGGGTGACAGCGAGGTTTACCACAAATCAAACGCACCATTCGACCCGGCACAATTTGAATCCCGTCAGGTGTTCTACAAGTCGAAAGACGGGACCAAGATTCCAATGATCATCACCTACAAGAAAGGCACGCCGATGGACGGCAGTGCGCCAACGATCTTGTATGGTTATGGTGGTTTCAATATCAGCCTGACGCCTTACTTCAGCCCAAGCCGAGCTGCATGGTTGGAAATGGGCGGTATCTTCGCTGTCGCGAACATCCGTGGTGGTGGCGAGTACGGTAAAGAGTGGCACAACGCCGGCACCAAATTAGAGAAGCAAAACTCGTTTGATGACTTTATTGCCGGAGCTGAGTTCCTTATCGATAAAGACTACACCTCGTCAGACAAGCTCGCGATTAACGGTGGCTCGAACGGCGGCTTGCTTGTTGGTGCAGTGATGACGCAGCGCCCAGAGCTGTTCAAAGTGGCACTGCCAGCTGTGGGGGTATTGGATATGCTTCGCTACCACACCTTTACGGCAGGAGCGGGCTGGGCTTATGACTACGGTACAGCAGAACAAAGTAAAGAGATGTTCAATTACCTCAAAGGTTACTCGCCAGTACACAACGTCAAAGCCGGCGTTAAGTACCCTGCAACTATGGTAACAACGGGTGACCACGATGACCGTGTGGTGCCAGCGCATTCTTACAAATTTGCGGCTGAACTACAGTCTAAGCAAGCAGGTACAAACCCAACTTTGATTCGAATCGAAACCAACGCAGGTCACGGTGCAGGCACACCGACTAGCAAGGTTATCGAGAAAACTGCCGATGTTTACAGCTTTACTTTGTTCAATATGGGCGTTGAAAAGCTGTAAGCGAGAGGGCGGATTAACCGAAGAGCTTAAGCTCATTTACCTTGGAATTAAAACGCAGTCTTCGGGCTGCGTTTTTTATGTGAATACAAGGGATAAAGTAAGAGTGACAGTTCTCACATTCCTCATTATTTATCTGTAGAGTATTAAGCGGTACTTTTACAAAAGGGAGAATAACATTATTTTAATATAAAATGCTCTACAACTGTAAAGTATAAATATGAAATGGAAAAATCACATAGATATAAAAACTTCTGTATCTCGCGTATTTACTAGCTATTATCAATAGTGATTCTTTTTTGTTAACTTATAGAATTAAAGAAAGATTTCACATGAAGAAGTGATGTTAAAAACAACTTGTTATTTGTTTTATCAATGCTTGTTTATTTCTAATTCCATTGTTTTCTTATTATTTCTTCTTTTACCAAAGTTTAGGTTATAACTCATATAACCATAGGTGATTGAACTTTCTATACCATTTCTCTTAATTTACGCACAGCGTCAATCCTTTAGCCATCATTAGAATAGCATTTAGAAATATTATCCTCCAAAGCTTGCTTCTGAACGTTTGCTGTTTGTGATGACTCGATGACGCAAAACAATTAATTATCATGAGAATGGACAAAATCCTATGAATTTGGTGAAACCATCTGTTGTTGTAATGGCAGCAGTAATCCAGTTTGCGTCCCCCGTTTTTGCTGAGACAAATTCAGATGAACAATTACAAGATATGTCGGATCCTCTTGCCGTTTATACCCAAGCAGGTTTTGGTATTACGGACAAAGGAGCAAACATCAAAATAGGTCAAACTTATAAAGCGTCACAACCGGGCACGATGGCAATGAACGTTATCGAAGTCAAAGGTATTGGTGGCGAACTGTTTGACATTCGAGACGAAGATGACCCGTTGTACAGCAAAGTGGATGACAGTATTGATTCCTTCCGCCTGCGTAATTTCCAAGTTGAAGTGGCGAAGGGATTGGGACGTCAGCTTGATGTGAACTACGACGTGGATGCTGACAAGTTAGATGCATCGTACAGCTTCATCAAGGCCTTACCTAAGCTTGGTGTTGTCCAGCTTTACCCATTAGCTGGTGCAGGTGTGACGATTGCCAATGACTTCAGCGGTGAAGATAACGGCTACGAGATTCCAGGTACATTTACTGTGGTCGGTATGTATTCGAAAATCGATATTACCGACAAAATTTGGATCAACTACAACCCGATGTATATGCACACCTTGTCGGGCTCAAGTGATTATAAAGACACGTATTATGCAGGTGAGGATAATATCTTAACGCATGAATTTGCGATTTCTTACCAAATAACACCACGCTCAAATATTCGTTACTTCGCTAACTGGAATGAGCAAGTCGACTTTGGCGATGGTGATCACCGCATCGAATATAACTACCAATTCTAATAATTATATTTATATCTCAGGAATAAACGAGTGGGCGTATTTTCATAAGCTCACTTTTTCCTAAGTAGGTCTATTATGAAAGTCCAAAATAAAGCAGTATTACTCTCTCTACTTATTACGACTACCTTACTCTCTGGGTGTAATACTGATGAGGCGAAAACACTAGATAAGGCAGTCCCATCAGTCGAAACGCTCACTCTCACTAAAACACCAATTACCCCTTACCATACCTTTATCGGCAGAACAGAAGCTGTCAATGATGTTGATATTATGCCGAGAGTGGGAGGAGAGCTGACCGCGATTCATTTCAAAGATGGAGATATGGTTGAAAAAGGTCAGCTTCTATTTGAAATCGATTCGAGACCCTATGAAGCCGCACTTTCCTATGCCGAAGCATCATTAGAAAAGGCGCGCGCTAACTTGCTTCAAGCTAACCGAAATGCACAGCGAGCTCAAAAGTTGATCAAAGACAAGAGCATCAGTGAGCAGCAGTTTGATGAGGCGATTACAGATAAAGCAACAGCTAGTGCAGAGGTGGAAGAGGCAAAGGCGACTCTGGTTTCAGCTAAGCTTGATTTGGAATTCTCGTCAGTTCGTGCTCCATTCTCTGGTCGTGTGGGATTCAGTAACTTTCGCGTTGGCGACCGCATCTCAAAAATACAACTTGTTCCACTCGTTTCGATTACTCAAATTGACCCGATTCGCTTTGGCTTTGATGTGGATGAAAAACTCTATCGACGTGTAAGAAATGCAATTGATGTGGCACGAAGCCACGACGAAAAGCTCAATGTTGATGTAACGCTTTCTTTATCCGACGGCAAAACATATCCGCACAAAGGAAAGATCTATGCACTTGGGAATAAGATCGATTTAGAAACAGGCTCAATTCAGGCTGAGGCTCAGTTTGACAATCCAACTTACTCACTCATGCCGGGTGAATACGGAAATTTGACGATCAAACTCCGTAACAAAACGATTGATGGGTTGCTAGTTCCGTCATCAGCGATTCAACAAGATCAAGCTGGTAGCTACGTTATGGTGGTTGCTGATGATCATGTTGTCTCACGTCGCAATATCGAGTTGGGTCAAGTTTATGGTGTGAACCATGCTGTCCTATCAGGCCTGTCTGAAAATGAAAAAGTCATTGTGAACGGTCTACAAAAAGTGCGTCCAGGCAGCACTGTGAATGATATTGAGCGACAGGGTTAGCCACGATGTTAAGTAAATTTTTCATTCACCGACCAAAGTTCGCTTTGGTCATTTCATTGGCGATGACCTTGATGGGGATGATCGCTTTAAATGTGTTGCCGATTTCTGAGTATCCCCAAATATCACCGACAGTAATTTCAATAACAACCATGTATCCGGGTGCAAATGCGGATGTGGTTAAAAAGACGGTAGCTCAACCTATCGAAGCCAAAGTCAATGGTGTTGAAGACATGATTTATATGTCATCCGTTATTGGTAACGATGGTTCATACACGCTGAAGGTTTACTTTCGGGTAGGTGCTGACGGTGATATGGCACAGGTTCGAGTGAACAACTTAGTTGCCCAAGCGACCTCCTCTTTACCCCAAGAAGTAAACCAAATCGGTGTAACGGTGAAAAAAAAGTCGTCGGACATGCTTGGCGTTATTACTCTTCGCTCACCAAATCAATCATTCGATAGCATTTACCTTTCCAACTATGCGGATTTAAACGTAGTTGAACGTTTGAAGCGTATTGAAGGTATGAGTGATATTACGTTACTGGGTAAAAAAGATTACTCCATGCGAGTTTGGTTAGATCCTAACAAGCTAGCGACCTTGAAGCTTTCTGCCAGTGACGTCATCACAGCAATCAAAACACAAAACATACAAGTTGCAGCAGGTAAGGTTGGCGGAATGCCTGCTCCGGGAGATCAGCAGTATCAATATGTTTTGCAGACAAAAGGGAGACTAACGACTGCCGCTGAGTTTGAAAATATTGTGATTCGAGCAAGTGAAAAGGGGACTTTAATTCGCCTTAAAGATGTCGCTCGTGTGGAAGTTGGCGCTCAAGGGTATGAGGCTGATGGCCGTATGAATAACGCCCCTGCAGCAGTACTTGCGCTGTACCAATTGCCTACAGCGAATGCGTTGGCAGTCATGGAAGAAGTCAAGCAGGCAATGAAAGAGTACGAAAAGACGTTTCCTGATGATCTTGTTTACGATATTGCTTACGACTCTACCGAATATGTAGAAACGTCCATCGATGAAGTGTATGAGACCCTCGTTATTGCGGTTCTTTTAGTTACGCTAGTTGTGTACGTGTTTCTCCAAAATTGGCGTGCAACGGTCATACCCACGTTAGCAATTCCAGTGTCGATCATTGCTACTTTTGCGGTAATGGCTCTCATGGGGATGACGATAAATACGATATCCCTATTTGGACTGATATTGGCAATTGGAATCGTCGTCGATGATGCCATTATCGTGGTAGAAAACGTTGAGCGTGTAATGCATGAGGAGCACCTTGCTCCTGTGCCTGCGACTATTCAAGCGATGAAAGAGGTGACGGGACCTGTACTGGCAACCACACTTATTTTACTTGCTGTATTTGTACCTGTTGCACTACTACCAGGTATTTCTGGGCGCATGTTTAACCAGTTCGCAGTGACGATTTGTGTCTCGGTTCTTATCTCAGCAGTCAATGCGTTATCACTTACCCCTGCATTATGTGCTCTGATGCTCAAGTCAACGCATGAGCAGCCTATCGCACCTTTACGTGCTTTCAACCGCGGTTTTGATGCCATCACTCGTAAATATCAAAGCTTAGTTGGTTTTTTGAGCCGTCGTCTTGTTCTCAGTCTTGGAGTCTATGGAGCGTTAATCGGTGCGCTTGCCTACGGATTTATGAATGTCCCGTCGTCGTTTGTTCCAAATGAAGACAAAGGTGTGTTTATGGTTGAGATGAGGTTACCTGATGCTGCAGCGTTGCAACGCACCGCCCCTTTAATGAAAAAATATGTCGATGAGCTTAAACAGATGGATGGCGTGGAGAATGTTGTCTCTGTGGCAGGCTTTTCCGTCATCAATATGGCCGCTATCCCAAACTCCGGCATGCTAATTATTAAACTGGATAATTGGGATGAGCGACAAGATCCTGCGTTGCATCAACGTGCTCTGATGGCAAAAGTGAATCAGTTGCTGAATTCTACGCCAGATGCAGCCTCGTTTGTATTTGCGACTCCTGCAATTAAAGGGATGGGAGCGGTCGATGGCTTCAATCTTGTTTTGCAAGATAACTTGGGTCGCTCTCCGAAGGAGTTGGCAAGAACTACCGCAGAGTTTGTAGCAAAGATAAACCAACTGCCGCAGGTTGCACGAGCGTTTTCCATTTTCCGCGCAAACATCCCACAGCGTTACATCAACATTGATCGTGATAAAGCAATCTCAATGGGAGTACCGTTGAATGAGATATTTACAACGCTTCAAGCTGAGTTGGGCGGTGCGTATATCTCGGACTTCAATTTATTTGGTCGTTCTTACCAAGTAAAGGTTCAAGCAGAGGAGCAGTTCCGGGACAACGTTGATGACATTAGCCATCTATATGTTCGCTCCAGTTCCGGAAAGATGGTGTCTCTGGCAACGTTAGTAAAAGTAGAGCCGATCTTTGGCCCGGATACTCTATCAAATTACAACATGTTTGGTTCGGCAACAGTGAATGGCGCTCCTGCTCCTGGTTACAGTTCTGGTGATGTCGTTAACGCGATAGAGGAACTAGCACAAACCAGTTTGCCGAGCGGCTATTCTTACGAATGGTCAGGCATGACTTATCAAGAGCAAAAGGCAGGTAACCTTGCACCTATTGCTTTTGCTCTATCCCTCTTATTTACCTACCTATTCCTTGTTGCTCAATATGAAAGTTGGACGATTCCTGCTGCGGTAATGATGGCAGTACCCGTAGCCATTCTGGGTGCAATGGGAACGCTAGTCATGGTTGGTCAGTCTTTCGATCTCTATGTACAGATAGGTGTTGTTATCTTGATCGGGATGTCGGCGAAAGTCGCCATTCTCATTGTGGAATTCGCCAAAGTGCTTCGAGAAGAGAAAGGGCTATCGATTATTGATGCGGCAAAAGAAGCGGCTCGAATTCGTTTCCGAGCGGTTCAAATGACGGCATTTGCGTTCATTTGGGGTGTTTTCCCGTTAGTGATTGCGTCTGGTGCAGGCGCTGCTTCACGCCATTCATTAGGTTTCGCTGTCTTCGGCGGCATGATCCTTTCAACCTTTGTCGGCACATTATTGACTCCAGTTTTCTTCGTGATGATGCAGTCATTGCGCGAACGATTTAAGCGTAATGTTCCAACTAAAACGGAGGAACCTAGCGCGTAAGTTCTAATCGCTCCTCCCCATGCTGCTGCAATGAAAAGAGTTTTTGTTGAGATAAAACCAAATTGTCAGCATGGGTTTTCTTTTAAATATACTTATAGGTTTTAGTATGAAAAATCTTACCAAAATCGTTGCTGTGGGGTCCCTCATCTCGTGTGCAGCAGCGCAAGCAGGAGGTCTGTACTTGTACGAGACTTCCACCACAGACATTGGTTTAGCGTCTGCGGGTATGGCGGCAAGAGCGCAGGATGCCTCGGTCATGGCGGCGAACCCTGCGGGTTTATCTAATGTGGCGGGTCAGTCATTTTCAGGTCACTTGATCAGCTTGTATGGCGACACAACACTGGACACCTTTGGTGGCGGTGACGCAGGTAACATCATTGGTTACGTGCCGCTTGGTTCTGCGTTTTACAGCCAACAAGTGAACGATAAGTGGACGCTTGGTATCGGTATGTACGGCAACTACGGCTTGGGTCTGGAATACGACAAGCTGTTCAGCCGTATTGATATTCCTAATGCAATTACTCAGGCCGTGACGGTTCAACCTTCTGCTTCATACCGTATTAACGATCAATGGTCTGTAGGTGCTGCATTGGGCATCCATTACGGCATCTTAGATATGGATGTCAAAGTTGAAGGTACGGCAATCGTTGGTGGCATTGAAGATACCGACACTCAAGTCAATGGCCGCGTTGGTGTGCTGTATGAATTGAATTCAGGTACTCGCTTAGGTCTGTCTTACTCGAATGAAACTGAGTTCGAATTCGATGATAAAGACTTCTCGACCAGTGCCGTTGCACCTCAGCAGTTGGTATTCAGTGCTTACCATGAGCTTAACGACAAACTGGCGGTGATGGGTAACTTGAACTGGCAAGATTGGAGCGCTTACCAGACGCTGATGGATGTAGAAACACAAGACACCTACCAAATTGCTTTGGGGACACAATACAAGGTTAATAGCAAAGTGATGTGGAATGCAGGTTTCGCCTTTGATTCAAGCATGTACACAGACCAATCCAACGGTGATCTGACTATCCCAACTGGCAACGCTTACCGTCTAGGTACGGGCATTGATTACAAGATTGATGAAACAAGCACGGTGTCAGTTGCCTTTGAAGCGACCTTAATTGAATCGTCTGAAGTGAAAATGGCGGGTATTCCTGTTGCAAGCTTTGATGATCCAGCGTTGTACTTCCTAAGCATTGGCTACAGCTGGAAAAACCAATAATCCGGCGTTCACGCAATCACTAGATTAGCGATACGGCGAAAAGCAGCGGTAAGCACGTCCTAGGCTTACCGCCGTTTTTGTTTGTAGCGGGACGGTATCAATTCAACTGAACAAAAAGCACAAAGTAAAAAGACGATAGCGAATTCGTCGAGGAAATTTGAAATGAACAACACGTTTTGGCTGGCATGTGCAGCGTTAATTTTAAGCTCGTCGGCTCTGGCTAGCGAACGCGTTCCCAAAGAGAACAAAAACAAATTAGCCGATGACCCAACAAAGGTGATCACCAAGTTCGGTGCGGCTTACTCCAACAACTATGATTTTGATGACCAGAACTTCTCTTTCTCTGGCTCTTTAGCATTGGATGAAGCTCGCAAGATTAATGTTCGTATCAATGATGATGCGAGTGAATGGCGCGTGGGCGGCTCTTGGCTGTTTCCGGTGGGTATCGTGAACTTCAACTTTGGTAAGAACGAATACACTAACGGTGCTGATCAAACCAACTACAGCGTCGGAACGTTTGTACCATTGAGCTATTTTGGCATCGAGCCAGCAGGCTTTCAGATCTTCCCTATGGCTGGTTATACTTATAACGATGGCGATGTGCCAGTTTGTGATGGCGCAGAAGGCAGTGCATGTTCAGACCCTGGTTTTACTGGCACGCCTAGCCCAGAGAATGGATTCAACATGATGAACTCTTCAGGCAGTAGCGGTTATTTGGGAGCGTTCACATTGAAACCCCTAACAGAGCAATTGACCTTGATGGGATTTGCGGGTGGCTCTTATGGCTCAGAGAACAGTGAAGGCGACAACTACAAAGGCGTTTTTGGTGGAGTAGGCATGAGTTATCTGGTGCAGAAACGCCACTCGTTTAACTTGATGACGTTTATGATGGGCAACAACACTTATCTCGATGATCCAGACAAGCGCGTCATCGTCTCATACCAGTATCAGTTTGATTAAAGAAGCGCAGCCCATCGGCTGCGTTTTAATTAAAAAGTGCCAACCCATATCAGAACGGATCAGCTCTCTAGCTCTGCGCGGTATTGGTCTTGTAGGATATACATGCGTTTTACATCGCGGTAGCTACCGTTGATGAAGAACTCTTGCACAAGATGGCCTTCTTCAATAAAGCCGCACTTCTGGTAAAGGTGGATCGCTTTTTCATTGTCCAAGGCAACCAACAGGTAGATTTTGTGCAGGTTAAGAATCGAGAATGAATAATCCAAAGCACGATTGATCACCTCTTCGGCATAGCCTCGTCCTTGGTGGTCTGGGGCGATGATGATCTGGAACTCGGCGCTGCGGTGGATGTAGTTAATCTCAATCAACTCGACCAGGCCAATTAAGACACCGTGTTCATCTTCTACGACAAAGCGGCGCTCGGCATCGTCGTGAATGTGTTTGCGATACAGCTCTTCTAATTCATCATGAGACTCGTAAGGCTCTTCAAACCAGTAAGTCATGATGTTGCGGTTGTTGTTGAGGTCGTGAATAAAGCGCAGGTCTGAACGTTCTAAAGCACGAATAGTGAGACCATTTTTCATCGTCTATCTCCAGAGAGCAAAAGCATAATCAAATGCGACTATAACCAAGCCATCTTAGCCCATTAGAGGGAAATCTCCCCTTTACTTCTAAGACTTTAGGGTCGTAAAAGCGATCTTCGTCATACCCTTGCAACGCCTTTATCTATAAGGGCTGCGGCAATAATGAAACTTAATCATGACGACAACAAATCTGATTAGGTTAAGGGTGCAATTTCAGATTAAATACCGCCAACGACTTAAGGTCATAATCTACAGAAACAAGGTATTAAATATGTTTTCAATCGGTGACGTAGTAGTAGCTACTAAAGGTATCGAACTAGGCGAAATGGTTGTTACAGGTCTAAGCAGCGGCGGTTTTTACGCGCACGTTAAAGCTGGCGAAAAGACACTAACTTACCCAGCTAAAGATCTTAAGAAAGCATAATTACATTTGCTGACTTGCTAAAAAGGTAGCTCTCGAGCTGCCTTTTTTTGTGCCTACAATTCCTTCCTAAATTCCTACTTTATTTCGACCTGAATTATTTTTAATCAAATTTAATATGTTTGGTTAATATATTGTCGCCTCCGTCATTTTTGACTCATATCAATAAAAGCTCCGGTTTTAAGTTGTTGTTTTTATGTTGTATTTTTTACTTATTTCCGCAAGTGTCTGTTTTTATAAACTTTAGATGTTAAATTCGCTGCTCATCTAAATATTCGATTAATATCTATTCCTTTTTCCCATTTTTAAAAATATTGGCATTTCAATAACTTTCGCCCCAACTGATTTAGGGGAACAGTGATGAATAAAAAGAAAATAACACTAGGGATCGTGGGTGCAGGCTTGGTGGCTTACTTCGGCACCGTTTACATGGTGAACCAAGACGATAAAAAAGTGGCTCAACAAAATCTGGCGCAATTTAGTTCGCTCGATCAATCTACGCTGGATTATCAAGCGATGAAGGTGTTAGCGGATAAAGGTTGTGGCTATTGTCATACACCAAACAGCGAAATGCCTTTCTACTCAGAAATGCCAGTGGCGAAACAGATCATGGAAGCGGATGTGAAGGTGGCCATGCGTCACTTTGATATGACCAATCTGTTCGGCGACGTGAAGCAGAATGATCCTGTTTCTGAAGTGGCACTTGCTCGTCTTGAGAAGGTGCTCTACGACGATTCAATGCCGCCCGCGATTTACCTGACCATGCACTGGTCTGCAAGTATGTCGAAAGACGAAAAGCACACCTTATTGAAGTGGATTCGTGAGAAGCGTGCAGAGCGTCATGCTCACTCTCCGGTATCTGAAGAACGTAAAACCAAAGTTCTACAACCAATTTACACCACGTTCGAAACCGATGCAGACAAGGCTGAACTGGGTAAGGTGCTATATCACGACACGCGACTATCAGGAGACAATAGTGTCTCATGTGCGTCATGCCATAGCCTTGATACAGGCGGCGTAGACCGACTCGTAACGTCTGTTGGTATTCATGGCCAAGTGGGTGGCATCAACGCGCCAACCGTGTTTAATGCTGTGTACAACAAGCTGCAATTCTGGGATGGTCGTGCCGCGGATCTGCAAGATCAAGCGGGTGGTCCTCCGTTTAACCCGATTGAAATGGGCTCTATGGATTGGGATGAAATCGTCGACAAGTTGAGCCAAGATCCAGAAATGGTTGCGATGTTCAAAAAGGTTTACTCAGGTGAGATTAATGGCAACAACATCACGGATGCGATTGCTGAGTTTGAGAAAACCCTAACCACACCAAACAGCCGCTTCGACCAATACATGATGGGTGATACAAAGGCACTGGATTCACATGAGAAATACGGTCTAATGCTGTTCAAGAAGTACGATTGTCAAACTTGTCACGCAGGTGAAGCGATGGGTGGTGAAACGTTTGAAACCATGGGCATGAAAGCGGATTACTTTGCGGACCGTGGTACTGACATGACGGATGCAGACCTTGGTCGTTACAACTTCACTGGTAACAAAGAAGACAAGCACAAGTTCAAAGTGCCAACCTTGCGTAACATTGAACTGACACCGCCATACTTCCACGATGGACATGCTGATACGCTAGAAAAAGCTATCTACGACATGGGTAAATACCAAGTCGGAGTGGAAATGTCGGATGAAGAAGTGGATGCCATCAAAGCGTTCTTGAAAACACTGACGGGCGATTATGAAGGCCGAACTTTAAGTTAAGCTGAGGCATTACCGACAAGTTTGTCACCGATAAAACGATAGACTTCGCAATCGAGACCACCTTTGATTAAGGTGGTCTTTTTTATGGAACAAATTCAATCAAGTAGGGATAGATATGATTGATCATTTTGAAATTAAGGTTGTGGATTTTGATGCTTGTGTCGCGTTTTACTACAAGATGCTTACTCCTCTGGGCATCGAGCTAAAATGGTCGGACGAAGCAGCGGCAGGCTTTGGATTAGTTGGTGAACCCAATACGCGCTTCCTGATAGAAAAGGGTGGCCAAAGAGCCCCTTGCCACATTGCGTTTAAAGCGAATGACAAAGCGTCCGTCGAGGCCTTTCATAAAGCAGGTATTGAGGCTGGGTTTACTTGTCATGGTGAGCCCGGTTTGCGTGAACACTACGCGCCAAATTACTACGCAGCATTTTTTTATGATCCCGATGGTAACAACATCGAAGCGGTGGCTTATTTATAGGGCGTTAACGATACGATTATTCAGTGGATACTTACTGATCGAACGATCGTTATGTCATCGGTTTTAAGATTAAGATAGAAGATAATCGAGCTCCTATTCCATCCCTACAAAAAGAACGAAAAATACTATGAAAGTTGTCGTCACAAAGGCACAAAAACAGCACGCTCAAGGCATTACCGAAGTTCTCAATCCCATCATAGAAGAGGGCTTATACACAACCCTTGATACCACCTTCACCCCAGAAGAGGAAGAAGGCTTCATTGAAAGCTTTCCTGAAACGGGTGTGTTCAATGTGGCATTGAATGTAAAAGAAGCGGATGAGGAAGACAGCGCCGTGCTCGGTTTCTAAAACGTAGAGCCTTTCGCTAGTTATACCAAGGCATTCGTGCATGTTGGCATTATTGGTACGTTCGTCGATGCGAAATGCCGTCGACAAGGGGTCGCTTCAGCGTTGTTTACCGCTACCTTTGCTGATGAAAAGTTGTTTGCTTATGTCCGAGAGGACAACCCCAACGCGCTCGCAACGTATCTGAAACATGGCTTTGAAGTGGTCGGCACCGCTAAGAAGCATGCCAAGGTTAATGGCCAATACATCAATGAAGTTATGATCGAGAAGTTTCTCTAACGCCTAGAAGGCAAGCAAGATGCACAAGTCAGCAGGTATCATCATTAAAGACGGCTCACTGTTGGTGCTGCGCTCAAAAGGCAAAGACACCTTCTATGCGCCGGGTGGAAAACTGGATAGTGGCGAAACACCAGAGCAAGCGTTATGTCGCGAACTGCAAGAAGAAGTAAGCATTGTCGTGGCGGAAGATGCCTTGACGCTTTTTGGTCGCTTTGAAGCGCCTGCACACGATAAAGACGGCATTACTTTGGTCATGGATGTGTTCTTCGTTAATGATTATTCGGGCGAGGTGGTTGCCAGTAACGAAATCGAAGAGTGCCAATGGGTAGATTCTTCAAACGTGGATGACATCGCGATAAGCACGATTTTCCGCAATGAGGTCTTCTCGAGTTTGGTTGAACAAGGGTTAGTGAAATAACGTCTAATCACGAACAGAATACAAAAACGCCCACAATGCGAACGTATTGTGGGCGTTTTACTTTTTGAATCTTTTTTTACAATTCATGTTGACCTGTCTATAACTCTACAGTTTAAGATGCTTTCATCAGCGCTGAGGAAAATTACATGTATCGGATATCGGAACTGGCTGAGATGCTGGGTTTGTCTCGTACCACATTGCTCTATTACGAGAAGATTGAGCTCATCAAAGGGCAACGGTTAAGTAACGGCTACCGCGCTTATAGCGATGCGGATCTGCAACGCTTGCGTTTGATCCAGCAATTGCAGAGCGGTGGACTGACGCTCAAAGAATGTAAAGCCTGTCTGGAAGCGAAAGTGGATCGCCAGTTGATGTTGGAAAGGCTTAAGCAGCTCGATGAAGAGATTGAGCAAAAGCAGAAATCGCGTCAGTTGTTGGCGGCGCTGCTTGGTGAAACTCCGTTAACTGATTGGCATGAATCGTTGGATGAAGTCGCGCCGGATGCGCACTTGAAATGGCTGATGACGCAAGGTTTTAGCGAGAAAGAAGCCCTTCACTTACGTTGGTTATCAAAAGATATGAATACTCACGACGACTACATGGCGGACTTCTTCCGCGTATATGAAGCCCTGGAGTTTTGGGGGCCGGGTTCAGAGCAAGATACGTTGAAAGCGTTGAGTCTATTACCAACTCAACCTGATGAGATATTGGAAATCGGCTGTGGGCAGGGCATTGCGACTCGCACTTTGGCAAAACACGCACATGTCACCGCGGTCGATAATGACGAGCCATCTTTGCAACGCTTGCAAGGTAAAGCACAAGCTCTTGGCCTAAGTGACAATATCACCACGGTGTGTGCCAGCATGACTGAACTGCCATTCGCCGACGGGACGAGCAACCTAATTTGGGCGGAAGGCAGTGCTTACATCATGGGCGTTGAAAACGCATTAAAAGAATGGCGTCCATTGCTTAAAGGCGGCGGTATCTTAGTGGTGAGCGATTTGGTTTGGAATACAGACACGCCAAGCGAAGATACAGTGGCATTCTGGCAAAAAGAGTACCCAGATATGGGCAGCGTTGAGAAGCGCATTGCGCAAGCGAAAGCAGCAGGCTACCGAGTGTTAGAGACTTTCCCAATTAGCCAACAGGCATGGGATAACTACTACGTTCCTTTAAATGAGCGTGTGCAAAGTTTGAAAGCTGAGATGCCAGCATCACAAGCATTGAAAGACATACAAGTTGAATTAGATATCGTTAAACGCCGTGGTAATGAAGTGGCGTATCAGATGTATATTTTACAAAAAGATTGATAGAAAAATGAACGAAACAACAAATCAAAATACTCAAAAATCTAACTACACTCTTTCTCAATATGAGAGAGCCATGAGCAGCGAGATGATCGCTTTGTTTACTCAAACCTTTTCTGATTCAGAAGGTGAAGCAGAAGGCAAAACCATTGGCGCACTAGTCGGCGATTTATTGAGCACGACGCCCGAGCAAGAACTGAAAGGTTTTGTAGCGACACAAGGTGAGCGTTTGATCGCAGGCGTGTTGTTTACACCGTTACGCTTTGAGAGCGGTGAAGTGGGCTACTTATTGTCGCCAATGGCAACACTAACAGAGTGCCAAGGTAAAGGCGTAGGACAAGCCCTAATCAACTTTGGCCTTGAACAACTGAAACAACAAGGCATCGAATTGGTATTTACCTATGGCGACCCTAACTTTTACTCGCGTGTTGGTTTCCAACAAGTGACAGAAGCGCAATTCAAAGCGCCTCATACTTTGAGCTTCCCACATGGTTGGTTGGCACAATCACTTGCAGGTGAATTGACGTCAATCCAAGGCACATCCTCTTGCGTTCAAGGTTTGGATAGCCCTGCTTACTGGTAACCCATTAAGTTCCGGTCATTGGTTGGCCTAACCTGAACGAAAAAGCCCCTCTGCGATGAACTTGCAGAGGGGCTTTTTAATGCGTTCCACCAGGCATTACTTCACGGTAAGGACCATCTTGCCTACGTGGCCCTTCTCTTGGAATGCCGCTTGCGCTTGTTTGATGTCTTCAAGTGGGAACGTCTGTGCGACTAATGGTTTGATGTTGCCTTGTTCAATATGATGAACCAAGTTTCCAAACACTTCAGGCTCAAGGACGGTACAACCAAAGAAGCTGAGATCTTTGAGATACAAAGTGCGAACGTCTAGCTCAACCATCGCACCGCCAATGGCACCGGATACCGCGTAACGACCTTTCGGGCGCAAGACTTCAAGAAACTGTGGCCACTGGTCGCCAGCAACTAAATCAATCATCACATCGACGCTGTTGTTGCCAAGTGCTTCAACAAGATTTGCGTTGCGTGGCACGACTTCATCTGCGCCCAACTCCAGCACTTGTTCATTTTTGCTTGGGCTTGTGATGGCAATAACAGTAGCACCGCGCGCTTTGGCCAATTGAATCGCCGCAGAGCCGACACCGCCGGAAGCACCAGAAATCAGGACACGATCTCCTTTGGCAACACGAGAGCGCGTGAGCATGTTTTCTGCCGTTGAATACGAACATGGGAAAGACGCAAGTTCAACGTCAGTCAAATCCGTCTTTAGCTGGTAGGCGTGCTTAGCTGATACCACTGTGTATTCTGCAAATCCACCGTCGCATTCTGAGCCAAAGTACCAAGGTGGATTAATGTTTTCACCGTTCACGTCGCTCAAGCAAGGTTCAATCAACACGCGTTCACCTATACGGCGTTCATCTACCATACTACCCACGGCAACGATCTCGCCACAGACGTCAGCGCCTTGAATGCGTGGAAGAACCAGTGCATTGCCGCTCCAACTTGCGTCTTCGCTGTCGTTGTCACCTTTTGAATACCAGCCGATACGCGTATTGATATCGGTATTGTTCACGCCTGCAGCGGATACACGAATCAGCACTTCATTCTCTTTTGGTGTTGGGACAGGAATATCTTGGCGGTATTCCAACATTTCTGGTCCGCCGTGACCGGTCAACAGAACACCTTTCATTGTGGTTGGTAGTGTTGTCATGATTAATCTTCCTTTAGCAATCTTAAAACAGCTTGTTGCGCAGAGTTCAGAGCTTCGTTACCCAGTACCGGCCAAGCGCTGGAGACGCCTTCGTGCAATAAGAACAGCTGCGTGGCGAGGTCTTGACGAAGGCTCTGTTTACCCAAAAATTGTCGAACGTCTTCTTTGTGTGCTTTCACGGTTTGGTTGATGATGTCGTGCTCGGGAAATGCCGCAATCGCGTTCATCGACATGCAACCATGCGGTGCATAGTCTTCCATCCATTGTTTGAGCTTGTTGAATACGTGCTGAGTCGCTTCTAGCCCAGCTTGTGGCGAGTTATCCAGCAGGAAGTTTAAGTAGCGCTGGTGGCGATGCTCCAGTGCAGCTACGATCATGTCTTCCTTAGAAGGGTAGTGCTTGTACAAGGTGCGCAGGCTAACGCCACAGGCCGTCTTGAGCTGTGCCACACTCGGCTCGGCAAATCCAAGCTCGCTAAAAGCTTGTTCTAAACTGGCGGCGATCTGTTCTTTCAACATAGCGTCTTCTCATGGGTAGAATGAATGTTCTACCATTAGGGTAGAGCGATCGTTCTACCTGTGTCAACTAAGATCGCAAACATAAAAAAACGGAGCCCGAAAGCTCCGTTTTAAATCATCAAGTTAGCGTTAAATATTTTTGTATTCGTCCAACACCAACTGGCTAATTTGAGCGATGACTTGGTCGCGCGCCTGTAACGATAAATCGGTCTCAGTAATGTAAATGCTGATGTAAACCGGTTTATGATTCTCTTTCCAAATCATGGCCGTGATACCACGCGAGCCAAACCCGCCAGCACCAGAACGATCGGCAATCGACCAGCCTTTTGGCAACACAGAGCGCATCAAAGAGTCAGAGACTTTGTTGTCTTGCATCCAAATCTTTAACTGAATACGTGATTCGTAAGAGAGTGCATCGCCTTCTAGCAGGGTGTGTAGAGTGTTTACCATGGCGTTAGGCGTTGTTGTATCTTGCTTGTCGCCCGGTTTAGCTTCATTCAATCTTGGTTCAAAACGGTCAAGGCGAGTGGCCTTATCACCAATAGAACGCAAGAATCTGGTTACGCCATGCGGACCACCAATGCTGCGTAAAACGATGTTGGCCGCTGTGTTGTCGCTCATCAGCATTGCGGCTTCACAGGCATGTTCAATACGGGTTGTTTGGCCTGCCATTCGGTCCATGACAGGTGACCACACCACCATGTTGCGCTCTTCGACTTTCGCGGTGGCGTTTTTATCAAGCTTTTCACTGTCCATGTCTTTCAGCATGGTCGCACACGCCAGCGTTTTAAAGGTACTCATCATTGGGAAGCGCTCGTCGCCACGATAATCCCACTTTTCGTCTGTTTGCGTGTCCCAAACAGAAACGCCAATGCGACCCGTAATGTGGTCTTCAATTGCGGAGAGGTCTTCATTCAGTTTGGCGGCATACGTTGCACTCGAACAGGCTAATAATCCGAGTAGCAGAAATAGCTTTTTCATTATTGATTTTCTTAGTGTTATTTATTCCACTTCGCACCTTGGCGAATTTAGCCGGAACTATAACGAGTGAATACTCTAATGACTGTTAGATTCTTGTCTTTTTTCTGTAGGAATCCTTGCATATGTCGAGCTTTACCCGCTTTTACGCTTATTGACGTTGCTTTACATGTGAAGCGCTAAAGTAAAGTTGTCGATTAACCGAGTAACCAATCATGAAAACATTCCGCAATATCATCTGGGCAATGATCGCCGCGATGTCCGTATTATGGTTTGCGATGGAACCGCAGCTTTTCTCTTCTACCAATGTCTTTGAATGGCGATCTGCCATGATCCAATATTCAGGCATTCTGTCTTTGATGTTGATGTCGATCACCATGGTGTTGGCAATGCGCCTTCCTGTGGTTGAAAACTGGCTACACGGCATGGACAAAGCGTATCGAGTGCACAAATGGCTCGGTATCGGTGGCGTTGCATTAGGTTTGGCGCACTGGCTTTGGTATCAAGTGCCGAAATGGTTAGTCATGTCTGGCGTATTAGCAAGACCAGAGAAACACACAGGTGCAGGGCCTGAGGGTAACCTCTCTGGAATCGAGGCTTGGATTCATGGTCTGCGCGATCTTGCTCAAGGCATGGGTGAGTGGGGCTTCTACATGCTGTTGGTTTTGCTGGTGGCTTCTCTATGGGGCGCAGTGAAATACAAGCCCTTTAAACTATCGCACCGCTTTATGTCTGTGGCGTATTTGCTGATCGCGATTCACTCCGTACTGCTGCTCAAACGCGCGTATTGGGGCGAGCCTGTTTACTATCTCACAATAGCATTCGCAGTCGTCGGTTCGATTGCTGCACTTTACAGTTTGTTTGGCTTCGTTGGTCGTCGTAACAAACATTCTGCGGTTGTGGCGTCGACACGTTACTTCCCTCAAGCTGAAGTGATGGAATTGGTCGTCAAACCAAATGCGTCTTGGCAAGGGCACAAAGTGGGGCAATTTGCTTACTTACGTTTTGGTGATGAAGATGCCCATCCGTTCACTATCGTCTCTGGCAGTGAAAGTGATGAGCTACGTTTCTTAATCAAAGAGCTCGGCGACTTTACTACCGGTTTGTATGAGCGCGTAAAAGCGGGCGATGCTGTGATGGTTGAGGGGCCTTACGGACGTTTGGAATTTGATTTAGAGAAACCTCAAATCTGGATTGCTGGTGGGGTAGGGATTGCTTCTTTCTTTGCCGCTTTGGAAGCGTTGAAAGTGCAAGCTCAAACTAGCGACGTTCATTTGTTTTACTGCAGCCGTGGTATTGACGGTCAGTTGGTCGATGAACTTTGGCATTTAGCGCACCAAGCAAGCGTCAAACTGCACGTGATAGATACCATGAAATCGCCACGTTTGAATGCTGAACGTATTGCGGCTCAGTGTGGTGATTTGAACCAGTATGAAATGTATTTCTGTGGACCAGAAGCTTTCTCAAAAACACTGAAAAAAGAGCTAGATGCGCATCAGTTTAATATTGAGCAGAGTTATCACGAAGAGCTATTTATTATGCGCTAAGTGTCAAGATTGTTAGTCATGAGTTAGCTCAGCGGTGAGCTTTTTAAGCCTCAATTTCGATATTCAGAAATGGTTAGGGTAATAAGCAAATCCAAACCGAGAGAGTAAAGATGACTATCACATCAAAACGCATTCTAGCGCTAACGACACTGGCGACTTTAACTGCTTCTGGCCACGCATTGGCAGAAGGCCGCAACAACTCAATTGAAGCGGGTGCAACCTTCGTTGGCGACCACGAAATGTACACCTTGGGTTACAGCCGCGATGTGGGTAACAACATTGTCACTGGCGGTGGTATTTTTGTTGGCTCTGATGCGATTGATTTGCCTGTGAGCAATGATCAGGACGCTTGGGGCATGTACGCAAACATTGGCTACCGCTTTGAAATTGCTGAGTTCGATATCATTCCTAAGCTTGGTATCAACTACTTTAATGCGGACGTTGATATCAATAGCGGTACTTACTCAGGCCAGAGCATGAACATTGATAGCGTTTACGCTTCTGTTGGCGGTACGGTTAACTGGCGTATGGTTGGCCTAACGGTTGATTACGGTAAGATCAACGACTCAGCGGTTAACCCGATCAATGGTAAAGAATTTGAAGAGGATGTGGTTCGCGCTACGTTGAGCTTCAACTTCTAACGTTTTTCATCGACCTTTATATTTTTATCGTTTTATTGCACATACTGCTTGTTTGCCGCCTGTACCAGGCGGCTTTTTTGTATGTCCAGTATCGCGATGACCATTGACGTTATAAATCATTGAGAATATCGGATAGGTGCTTTTCTAATTTCACTATCGTTGGGTGTTGATAATAGCCACGGTGAAACTGCAAGCCGATATCAAAGAACATCTGCGCGTTATCCTGAATCAACGGAATCTTCTTGATACCTCGCGGCAAAGCCGAATCGGGCAGCGCAAAGCAAATCAGAACATAATCGGTTTTGATCAACCAATCCAAAGCGGCATGAACCGATGGCACGGTTAACCGTCTTTCCAGAGCAAACCCAAGTTGTCGCTTCACCCTCTCATAGTAAATGGCGTCATCCAGTGCGCCCATCGACACTCGCACCAGTTTTTCGTTTTGTAGGCGCTGAATATCAATACGTTCATGTTGCCAAATCGGGTTGTTCTGCGAGGTATAGAGATACAAACCTAGTTCACCGATTTTCCGCTCAACCACGCGTTCATTCATGACGGAAGGGTAACCAGAAATGCCGACGGCGAGTGAACCCGCTTTTGGAAATTCGATGCCTTCAAGATTCCAATCGACCATCGAGAAATCAGCGATATTGTCGTGCTGGCTGAGCAATTCGAGTAGCGGTGTGGTGAGAATGGCGCTAAGAGGGTTTGGTACAAAAAAGCGAAATTGGGTCGGTTGCGTAGCGGCTTCAAGGACGTTGACTTGAGTTTGAGCAGACTCCAGTTGCTCTAACGGCTCCTCGATAATGCTCATGAGTTGACTGCAAAACAGGGTAGGGAAATACAGCCCTTTGTTGGCAATGAACAGTTCGTTGCCAAATAACTCGCGGCAATCAGCCAGCTGGCGATTAAACGTGGCTCGGCTGATATCGAGCGTATGGCACACCTTGGGCAACGACTTCTGTTCAAAAATCAGGTTTAAAAAGCGATATAGGTTGAGGTCTATGGAGTGTTTCACAAAGCGCCTTAAGCATAAATTTACATCGTTGGTTACGACATTGTGTGGTGATTAAAGGTTCAAATTTGAGCTTCTTAACCGTCAAAAATGCGCACGTAATCCACGTATTCTGAAAGTGGTAAATCGACGTATTCATAGCTCGGAGGTGTCATGCTTAAAGATCTGGTTGGCTTATTCATTTTGGTGCTCTTGCTTAGTGCTCCGGTGTTTGCAGAAGAGAGAGAACCTTTTATCGCCGGTGGCGTAACGTTTTTGGATGAGCATGAGGTCTTGAGTGTAGAGATGGGCGCAGAAGTGTTACCCAATATCAATTGGTCACTTGGCTTCAACGCACCGATAGACAGCGGTGAGCAAGAGCACTTTGGTACGCATTGGGCAGAGAAGCAAGTTTGGGGATTACATACTGCGTTGGGTTACGAAATTCGCGTGAACGATGTGTTGGCGATAACGCCGCGTATCGGGCTGAATTACAACAATGTCGAGATTGAGTATTTTGAAGAAGAGACGGGTGAGTATGTCGACACAGACAGCCAAAACAACTTTGAACCAACCTTAGGCGTCAAAGTCGATATTGCCAGCGTTGGTCTTATTGTTGAAGGCTACAAAATTGACGAGGACATCAGCTTGTCGGAGGAAGATGAGATGGCGGTTCGAGTCATGGCAGCCTATAACTTCTGAGCCGATGTCGGTTCGTAAGTAAGGAATCAGAGAGAAAAAAGGAGCTGAAATGTCAGCTCCTTTTTGTTGTGTTCAAGTACGATTTACAGCGTAATGTTCTTTGTCATGCCTGCTTCTGCATGGCCCGGAATGTTGCACGCGAACTCAACGTTGTTGTCACCGTGGAAATGCCACAATAACTGCTTCGCTTTGCCCGGTTCGACAGTCACAGAGTTGCCCGAGTCGTGCATATGATCACCGCTCATTGTCTTCATCATTTCACGATGTTCTAGCTGCTCTTTAGCCGAACCAATCGTAAACTCGTGGTTGATCTTTCCTGTGTTCATCACAACAAATTGCACCACATCGTTTGGCTCAATCTTAACGTCTTTCTTGAACTTGATGGTCATGTCATCACCCAAGATAACGTGTACCACCTTGTCTGGCTTTGCCCCTTTTGCTGGCATACCAACAGTCGACATGCCCGGCATATCCATCATGTTTGAATGGTCCATTTTGCTGTGGTCCATCTTCATGCTGCCGTGGTCCATGTTTTCATGCTTCATGTTGCTATGATCCATGTTCGCGTGGTCCATGTTTGAATGATCCATTTGGGCAAACGCAGTCGTTGTTGTTAGGGCTAGAGCAAGAGTGATTAGTGTCTTTTTCATTTTTATATCCTTGTTTTAATTCATTAATAACTTGGTTGCTTCCCCTCAAACGAATTGATTGAGGGGAAGGTAGGGATTAAGCGTGGTTGTTTACATCACTAGCTTGAGTGCTAGCTTGGTGATTAGTCGCATTGCTATGACGCAACTCACGTTGTTTCCACAGTTTGAAGATGGCAGGAAGCACCAACAGCGTCAGTAGCAGTGCTGATGCCATACCACCAATCATTGGTGCGGCGATACGTTGCATCACTTCTGACCCTGTGCCTTCGCCGTACATGATCGGAATCAGACCAATAATGACCGTCAGTACCGTCATCATTACTGGGCGGACACGCAGGCCCGCACCTTCACGAATGGCATCGGTTAAGTCTTTCGCTTCAAGCTTCTGTTGGCTCTCTTCCGCATCGAGTTTTTTGTAGTGCCATGCTTGGTTTAGGTAGACGAGCATGATGACCCCAATTTCAACCGCGACGCCTGCGAGGGCAATAAAGCCGACCCCAACAGCAATCGAGAAGTTGTAGTTGAGGATATGCATAAGCCACAAACCACCAACCATAGCGAGTGGTAGGGTAAGCATGATGATCATCACTTCGCCAACGCGACGGAAGCTGAAGTAAAGCAGCAGCATAATGATGGCGATGGTGATTGGTACCACGACGCTCAAGCGGTCTTTCGCACGCTCCATGTATTCGTATTGACCAGACCAAGCCAGCGAGTAACCCGCAGGGAGTTCCAATTGATCAGCCACGACTTGCTGTGCTTCCACGACGTAAGAGCCAAGGTCACGACCATCGATGTCGACAAATACCCAGCCGTTTGGACGCGCGTTTTCCGTCTTGATCATCGGAGGGCCATCTTCATAACGAATGTCCGCTACGTCAGCCAGCGCAATACGAGCGCCATTTGGTGTCACTAACGGTAGGTTTTGCAGTTTAACCACTGAATCACGGTAGTCTTGTGGGTAACGAACGTTGATTGGGTAACGCTCTAAGCCTTCGATGGTTTCACCCACATTCATGCCACCCACCGCAGTGGATATCACCTGCTGAACGTCTTTGATGCTCAAGCCGTAACGCGCCGCTGCACGACGTTTAATGTCGATCGTGACATAACGACCACCTGCTACACGTTCTGCGTAAACCGATGCCGTGCCTTGTACGCCATTAAGAATTGGCTCCAACTGAGAACCGATCTTCTCAATCACTTTCAGATCGGGTCCGGCGATCTTAATGCCGATAGGGGTTTTGATACCCGTTGCCAGCATGTCGATACGGGTTTTGATCGGCATTACCCAAGCATTAGTAAGACCAGGGAACTGAACCAGCTTGTCGAACTCTTTGCGCAGTGACTCGGTTGTTACCCCTTCACGCCATTGATCGCGTGGCTTCAACTGAATCACGGTTTCAATCATGGTGAGTGGCGCTGGATCGGTTGCGGTCTCAGCTCGGCCAATTTTGCCCCATACGGTTTTCACTTCTGGAACGGTTTTGATCAGCTTGTTGGTTTGTTGTAGAAGCTCACGCGCCTTACCAATTGAGATACCCGGATAGGTCGTTGGCATGTACATCAAGTCGCCTTCATCCAGTGGCGGGATGAACTCGCTACCCAGTTTACTGGTTGGGTAGTAAGCCGACGCCATCAGACCTAATGCGATAACAATCATGGTCTTAGGGTATTTTAAGCTGGTGTTCAACAGCGGACGGTACAATGCGACCAAGCCACGGTTAACCGGGTTTTTGTGCTCCGGTAACACCTTACCGCGAATGAAGTAGCCCATAAGAACAGGGACGAGTGTGATTGCCAAACCTGCTGCCGCTGCCATGGCGTAAGTCTTAGTGAACGCAAGCGGCGAGAACATCTTGCCTTCCTGACCTTCTAAGGCGAACACCGGTACGAAGCTAAGTGTAATGATCAGTAACGAGAAGAACAGCGGTGCGCCGACCTCCTCTGCGGCTTTGCCAATTACTTGCCAGCGGTTCTTGTCGGTTAGTGGCGTTCGTTCAATGTGCTTGTGAACGTTTTCAATCATCACGATTGCACCATCCACCATGGCACCGATAGCAATCGCAATACCACCCAAGGACATGATGTTGGCGTTGATGCCTTGCCAATGCATTACGATAAACGCACTAAGAATACCAACCGGTAGGCTCAGAGCGATAACCAACGAAGAACGAATGTGGAACAGGAACAACGCACACACAATCGCGACGACGATGAACTCTTCTGCAAGCTTCTTCCATAGGTTTTCTACCGCTGAATCGATAAGGGTAGAGCGGTCGTAGGTTGCAACAATTTCCACGCCTTCTGGTAGGCTGCGTTGTAAGTCTGCGAGTTTGTCTTTGACTTTCGCAATCACTTCACTGGCGTTTTCACCAAAGCGCATCACGATAACGCCACCTACCGCTTCACCTTCGCCATTCAGCTCTGAGATACCACGGCGCATTTGTGGGCCAAGGTTAATGTCTGCGATGTCCCCTAGTAGCAACGGCGTGCCTTTCTCAGTGACTTTTAGCGGCAGTGACTTGATGTCTTCAATGCTGGTTAGGTAACCCGTGGTACGAACCATGTGTTCGGCTTCGGCCACTTCGATAACGGATGCGCCGGTTTCTTGGTTGCCGTTTTGGATTGCCATGTTCACTTGTTGCAAAGTGAGGTTGTAAGCACGCAGTTTGGCAGGATCAATCTGCACTTGATACTGCTTCACCATACCGCCCACGGTCGCGACTTCAGAAACGCCATCAGCGGTTTGCAATTCGTACTTCAAGAACCAGTCTTGCAGGCTGCGAAGATCCGCCAAATCATGCTTGCCGGTTTTGTCTTGTAATACGTAGCTGTAAACCCAGCCCACGCCCGTTGCATCAGGACCTAGGGTTGGTTTTGCGTTCGGTGGCAGCTTGGGTGCTACTTGGCTTAAGTACTCCAACACGCGTGAACGTGCCCAGTACATGTCGGTATCATCGTTGAAAATGATATAAACGTAAGAATCACCAAAGAATGAGTAACCACGAACTGTCTCAGCACCCGGCACGGCAAGCATGGCGGTGGTGAGTGGGTAAGTAACTTGATCCTCGACGACTTGAGGAGCTTGACCCGGATAGCTTGTCTTGATGATCACTTGCACATCAGAAAGATCCGGAATCGCATCAACAGGCGTATTCTTTACACTGTAAAGTCCGCCTAATACAAGGGCTAAGGTCGCGACCAACACTAGGAATCGGTTGCTCAGTGACCAACGAATAATAGCATTGATCATAATTAACCCTCGACGGCTGTTGTTGCAGGAACTAGCTGTCTAAGAACGTAGTCAGATCCTTGTTTTTCAACTAGAAACCGAACTTTCTGTCCTTCTTCAAAACCCGATAGATCAACATCTTCACCGACAGAGAAGTTCATCTCGCCAGCATCCCAGTTCCATTCTGCAACCGGTAGGTGGTTTAAGGTGATCATGCCAAAATCAGCCATCAGCATTGTGATGTCACCAGTTAGCCAAACCTCTGCGGCAATGACGCTGTTGTCTGCCTTGTAGTCGATGATTTGGTACTGACCGGACTCCGTCTTTTGCATTTCAAATTCGATAGCCTGACCTTTTTTCAAGTCACCCATCTCAACGCCATCTGCGAAAGTGAAGTTCATTACCATGCCCGGCCAATCCCATTCTGGTACAGGCTGGTGGTTGATGGTCAGCATGCGGTGATCTTTCATTACGTCCGTGATCTCACCTTTAGCCCATGCCGTTTCTACTGCCGCTTCTACACCATTGATGCGAGACAGATCCGCCGACTGGCTTGATTCAGAGTCGAGCATGAAGTGAGATGAAGTAACGATCTTGTCGCCTTGCTTAAGCCCTTGTAATACTTCGATTTGTTCGCCAGCTTCGCGGCCAACTTCAATTCGAGCTGAGCGGTATTTGCCTTCGCCCTCAGCCAGAACAACGCGAGTCATACCGCCAGAGCGGATAACAGATGATTTAGGAATCGTTAACACTGCGTCGTCAGTGACAGGCTGCAAGGCAATATTGGCGAACATGTTTGGCTTCAATGCGCCATCTGGGTTAGGGAATTTAAGGCGTACACGCAATGTACGTGTTTTTGGATCAAGGATTGGATACACGTAATCCACGACACCTTGCCATTCATTGCCCGGAATCGCGTCAAGGGTCATCGTGGCTTGAGAACCCGCTTTCATCCAGTGTGCTTGACGCTCAAAGACTTCAGCATCAACCCAAACATTGTCCAAAGGACCTGCACTGATCACCGCTTGAGCAGGGGACAAATAGCCACCTTCACGCACGTTTAAGCTCGCGATAACACCATCAGCAGGCGCTTTGACTTCAATGGTTTGCGATGCTTTACCACTACGAGTAATGGATTGGATTTGAGCGCGGTCAACACCAAGTGTTACCAAGCGTTCGGTCGCGCCTTTTACCAGACCTTTGCGGCCAGTGCGGTACGCATTCAGCAATTCTTCTTGTGCTTTAACCAGTTCTGGAGAGTAAAGCGTGAAAAGCACATCGCCTTTCTTCACTTTCTCACCCACGGCATTGATGTAGAGTTTTTCTACCCAACCCGCCACACGAACGTTGGTTTGCCATAACAGACTTTCATCAAAGGCAATATAACCAACCGTTTCGATGCGTGGTGACAACTGCTGTAGTGTCGCGTTTGCGGTTTTAACCCCGAGGTTATTTTCTACTGCAGGGTCAATAGTCACTGTACCCGGTGCATCTTGTTCACCGGATAGGTCTTCTGCGTAAACCGGAATCAAATCCATGCCCATTGGGGATTTACCCGGCTTGTCGCGTTTGTAATTCGGATCCATTGGGGCAACCCAGTAAAGCGGATCATTAGAGCTTGCAGCAGATTCGCCACCCATCGGACTCATGTCGTGAGTCGAGCCCGTAAGAAAATGATTAGCACCAAACCCTAAAGCACCACCAACAATCAGCGCGATGGTTGCAATCTTAAATGTTTTCATTGTTTTACCTTATTATTTTTTTAATTCAGACAGTTCTGGCTGCTCGACTTGATAGTCGAAACCACCGAGTAGGGTGGCTAAATTGCTGTTTGTGATGTTGAGATCGGTCAGCAGACGTTGTTGCTCTAATTGCAGAGCCAGTTCGTCAGTCGTGGCAGAAATCACATCGTTAAACTGCGCTGTGTTGTTTTGATAACCCCGCTCAACGGCTTGAATGCGCGCTTTCGCTTGAGGCAATAAGGTGGATTGATAACGTTCTAAGCGTTGGGTTAAGTTGCCGCGATCAACCAGCAAAGTGTTCACCTTGGCATTCATCTGCGTTAGTAAGGTGTCTTTTTGCGATTGTGCCGCGCCAACTTGGTATTGAGCGGCAGCAAGATTGCGATCTTGGCGGTCACCTGTGAACAGCGGAATGTCCATGGTGAGGTAAGCGCTGACCAAATCAGAGGCGGGCTCACCCATCATGTTGTCGGCTTGGCGGTAGGCGTACATTACTTCGACGCCAAATTGTGGGTTGTAGGCTTGCTCAGCAATTTCCACCTGCGTTTTATTGGCAGAAATACTTACGTCGGCCATCTTAACCATCGGGTGTTGGCTGAGTTGCTGATAATGCTTGGTAGAATTCTGACTGGCAGCAAGTTTGCTGTTCAGTGTGTCCCAGTTCAATTGATTGCTCGCGTGCAGAGCCTGTTCGTTTGCCAACCAATCTGACCCCAACCATTCGGAGAGTTGAGAGATAAGACGACGTTGCATTTGTGCGTTGGCTTGCAGTTTCTCATCCAACTTGCTGACTTGAAGTTGGGCGTTGAGCAGATCTTGCGCTTCACTCTTACCAATCGAATAGTTGGTTTGAATAAAGCTTTCCATCTCCTTCATCAACTTGCGATTCTCAAGCATGATTTGTTCAGCGCGTTGCTGGTAACCAAGTTCTAACCAAAGTTGAGTCATGCTGTTGGCTACCTCAAGCTCACGAGCATGGACTTGAAGCCCAAGGCCGTCAGCTTGTTGATTGGCTTTCTTCTGCTGTAAATCAAGCGTCGAGCCACGCTCAAATTGTTGCATTAAACCAACGGAGATATTGGTCATTGGGTCTTCATCGAATTTGAAGCTGTCGACAGGCAAGCCACCGAAACCCACTTTCAGTTTTGGGTCCATCAAGGTCGCGCTCGCGACGCCCGTTTCACGCATGGCAGCAGATTGCGCTGAGTATTGCTTACGATTGCCATCATTACTCAAAGCGACGTTGATCAGTTGGGCAAGCTTGGTCGTTGAAGCTCGCTCACTTGATGCGGAATTTTGCGCTGCGTGCGTCTCTTTACCTGCGGCGTTAACCAAGGTTGGCGCAGCGACCAGAGCCACCATAAAAATAGGTGCAGCTAAGCGGTATGGTTTGATATCCATAATCTAAATCCAGTGTTCGCCGGATCGATGGAGGTGCGGATTTTATTGCGGGAACAGTAAAGCCTTGTTACCTCATCGTTCGGGCGCATTAAAACAACCTGCGATACACGCGCAGGGTCGAATGCTAGGACGGATTTAGGCTATAGGAGGTCGGTATAGGTCGCGGCTGACGTGTACGACTGGGGAAGCAACTTCAGGAGTAATGGTTGCGCGATAGACGACGGGCATTGGGTTATTGATAGGATTCGGTAGGGGGACGAAAACTATCGTACACGCGGCAGTACAGCAGGTATGGACCATGCCGGAGCCTCCACCACAGTTCATGCTGGTTTCTCTTGCATCGCTATTTTCTGCTACGGACGCTTCGGACATAGAAACGTCTGTCATGGAGACGTCCATCATGCCAGGCATACCGCAGTGTTCACTTTCACTCATCATAGACGAATGATGTGCCATGCCTTTTGACATCATTTGGATGTTCATCAGCGGCTCACTGTTCGCCACACTCGATACCAAAAGTACCAGTGTTGTAAAGAGAGTTAACCAGATTGTATGCAGCGATTTTAAGTGCATACCCTTTCCCATGTGTTTGATGAAAATGATGAAAACCCTTCGATTGTAAAGGTTAACCTTAGGGGAAGGTCAATATTTTATTGCCCTTATTATCAAAATAGTAGCGTTCACCAGTTTCTGCACAATCGAGGGAGTAAAACGTTTGTTGAGTTCTTACTTGTGATACTTCGTGACAGAAGTGCTTTCTTTTTATGACACGAAAAAAATGTGGTTTATAAGTTTTGTATCACACCGCCTTGTCTTGCAAATGTTTATCCTTATAGAATGCATGGTTTTACTTGTGCAGATGTGGATTTGCTTTGCTGCGGAGGTTGTATGATAGAAATTGTCATCGATGGAAAATATAGAATTGTAGAAGAGGGGTTGACCCTTCTAGAAGCAGCAAAAGTGTGTGGAGTTGAGATTCCATCGCTGTGCGGAATGAACAAAAGTAATGAAAAAGTACCGTGTGACTTGTGTGTGGTTGAAGTCGAAAGCGGTGGTACTAAGCGCGCATGTGAGCTCGAAGTTAACCGTGGCCTTAATGTTGTCACACAATCAGAACAACTAAGCGAGCATCGCAAAAAAGCCTTAAACCGAATCATGACGGACCATTACGCCGACTGTGAAGCACCATGTAAAACCGCTTGTCCAGCGGGTGTGGATATCCAATCGTACCTTTATCACATCGCACAAAACGATCATCAAAAAGCGATTGAAGTGATTAAGCGTACGCTTCCTATGCCGTTATCGATTGGCCGAGTGTGCCCTGCATTCTGTGAGAGCGAATGTCGCCGCTCGTTAGTCGATGAACCAATCGCAATTCGTCAGCTAAAACGTCATGCCGCGGATGCGGATTTGTCTGCGCATGAAGCCTACGTACCAGAAAAGAAACCAAGCAAAGGTTTGAACATTGCCGTCGTCGGCAGTGGTCCTGGTGGTCTAACGGCTGGTTACTACTTATCGAATGAAGGCTACGACGTTACTGTATTTGAATCCATGCCAAAAGCGGGCGGTTGGTTGCGTTATGGAATCCCAGAATACCGTTTGCCAAAAGACATTCTCGATAAAGAAATCGAATTAATGTGCCGTAATGGCATGCAACTTCACACCAATCAAAAGCTGGGTGTGGATTTCACGCTTTCTCAATTGAGTGAAGAATATGACGCAGTGTGTTTGGCTGTCGGTGCGTCTCAAGCGGTTGAAATGCATTACACAGGCAGCAACCTTGAAGGTTGCTACTTAGGCGTTGATTACCTAAAAGATTACGTGACTGAGCAAAATTACGTTACGGGTCAGAAAGTCGCGGTGATCGGTGGTGGTAACACAGCAATTGACTGTGCTCGTACTGCGCGTCGCGCTGGTGCAGACACCACGTTGATTTACCGTCGTACTCGTGACGAAATGCCAGCAGAAGACTACGAGATTGTCGAAGCTGAACACGAAGGGGTGAAATTCCACTTCTTGACTAACCCAGCAGAAAATCTTGCCGATGAAACCGGACGCGTGAATGCGATTCGTCTAGAGCGCATGGCGTTGGGTGAGCCGGATGCATCTGGTCGTCGAAGCCCTAAACCAACTGGCGAGTTCTTTACCGAAGAGTTCGACACCGTGATTGCGGCAGTCTCGCAAAAGCCAGATCTGAGCTTTTTAGAGGGCGAAGATTTGTCGATTCCACTTACGCGTTGGAACACCGCTGATGCAGATGAAAAGACCATGCACACAGGCACGGGCAACATCTTCAGTATTGGTGATTTCCGCCGTGGTCCAGCAACGGCAGTTGAAGCTGTGGGTGATGGTCGCGTTGCGGCAAAAGCCATTGATCTGTTTTTGAATGGCGATATGGCAGACATGCCAAAGGCGGCGTTCAACTCGCGCAAAGAGAAGAAACTTTCTCAAGTCGATCCGCTTCACTTCGAGAACATCCAAAAAGTCGCTCGATCTATCATGCCTGAGCTGACCCCGGCACAACGCGAGCAAAGCTTCGCTGAAGTGGAGTTGGGCTTTGATAACGAAGAAGCAATGAAGGAAGCGGCGCGCTGTCTAGAATGTGGTTGTCAGGCCAATACCGATTGTGCGCTGCGTGACTACTCCACCGAATATGAAGCCGAGCAGAGCTTTGACTTCTCATTGCAGATTAAATCGCATCAAGATTGGTTGGATCTCCGTGCGAAAGACTTGCGTCATAAGTATGAAGTTGACCGCAGCTCTGAGTTTATTGAGTTTGATGCTAACCGCTGTATTAGCTGCGGTCAGTGCATCCAAGCGTGTCGCGACAAAGCCGTGCACGGTGTACTGAACTTTGTGTGCGATAAACAAGGTCGTCCAGCATTACGCCCTGATGATCGTCCACACTTTGGAAGTAACAAGAATGGTTTAACTCTGATGGGCGATTCGAACTGCGTGCAATGTGGCGCGTGTGTTCAAGTGTGTCCAACGGGGGCGATGGTCGATAGTCGTGACCGTTCGCAAGGTCGTACTGAAGATCTGAAAGCGGTCGACACCATTTGTACGTACTGTGGTGTGGGTTGTAAGTTGACTATGTTCGTGGACGAAGCAACCAATACGATTCGTTACGTGAAAGGCGGTGACTCGCCAGTAAACCAAGGTATGCTGTGTGTTAAAGGACGCTTTGGTTTTGATTTCATTGGCAGTGAAGAGCGTCTTACCACGCCATTGATCCGCAAAGATGGTTGGTTGCAGCCTGCAAGCTGGGAAGAGGCGATTCAACTGGTTGCGAGCAAGTTCTCTGGCATCAAGCAAGATTTTGGCAGCAACGCATTAGCGGGTTTCTCTTCAGCGAAAACCACTAACGAAGACAACTACGCATTTCAAAAATTTGTCCGCCGTGAACTGGGCACCAATAACGTCGATCACTGTGCGCGCTTGTGTCACGCATCGAGTGTAACGGGTCTTGAGGCGTCACTGGGTAGTGGTGCAATGACCAACGACATTCCAAGTATTAAGCACTCGGATGTGATCTTTATTATCGGTTCGGATACTACATCGGCACACCCGATCATCGCTTCACATATCAAACAAGCAATTCGTCACCATGGCGCACGTTTGATTGTGGCTGACCCGAAACGTGTCGATATGGCAGAGCATGCTGAGTTGTATATGGCGCACCGTCCGGGTACGGATGTGATGCTCCTAAACGGTGTCATGCAGCAGATCATCAAGAACGGCTGGTACGATCAAGAGTACATCGAAGAACGTGTCGACGGCTTTGATACCTTACTGCAAGAAGTGATGTCGCCAGCTTACAACCTCGATAAAGTGGAGTTGGTTACGGGCGTTAAAGCTGAAGACATTCAAGCAATGGCTCGCATGATCGGTACGGCAGATCGTACGGCTGTTTACTACTCGATGGGTATCACTCAGCATACGACAGGTCATGACAACGTGCGTTCTATCGCTAACCTGCAATTGCTGTGTGGCAACATCGGTATTGAAGGTGGTGGTATCAACCCATTGCGTGGTCAATCAAACGTGCAAGGCGCGTGTGATATGGGCGCTTTGCCAAACAGCTTCCCAGGCTACCAAAAGGTATACAACCCAATTGTGCGTCAGAAGTTTGCGATTGAATGGAACGCACCAAATCTGCCTTCTGAGCAAGGTCTAACCCTGACAGAAATCATTGACGCGGCTTGCCATCGTGACGTTCGTGGTATGTACATCATGGGTGAGAACCCAGTATTGAGCGACCCGAACCAAGCGCACGTGATTGAAGGCTTAGAAGCGCTCGATTTCTTGGTGGTTCAAGACATCTTCCTAACGGAAACCGCGCAATACGCGGATGTGGTTCTGCCTTCTTGCTCATTTGCAGAGAAAGCGGGTCATTTCACCAATACGGAGCGTCGTGTTCAGCGTGTGAATCCGGTTGTAACGGCACCGGGTGAAGCGAAAGAAGATTGGTGGATTATTCAAGAAATCGCCAATGCAATGGGCAGTGATTGGGATTACCACTGCGTGTCTGATATCACCAATGAAATTGCACGAGTGACGCCTCAATACGCGGGACTTCGTTGGGATGCCATTACGCCAAACGGTGTGCAATGGCCGAGCAACAAGAACAACCCGGCAGGTACTCGCATCATGCACCAAACCCAGTTTACTCGTGGTAAAGGGCAAATGGTGGGTGTACCGTTCCGTTATGCGGCTGAGCTGCCAGATGAAGAGTATCCACTGGTGCTTACTACAGGTCGTGTGCTTGAGCAGTTCCACACCGGCACCATGACGCGTAAGACCAAAGGGTTGGATAACCTTGCTGGCCCACGAGCGATGGTGAGCGTGGAAGACGCAGAAGCGCTAGGCATCAGTAATGGTCAGCGTCTGACGGTGTCTACACGTCGCGGCAGCATCGAGATTGATGCCTTTGTGACTAAGCGTATTCAAAAAGGTGTGGTATTCATTCCTTTCCACTTTGTTGAATCGCCAGTCAACCGTTTAACGACAACCGCGACTGACCCGCATGCAAAGATCCCTGAGTTCAAGGTCGCTGCGGTTAAAGTGGAAGTGAGCGAAAAGGCGCTATTTACGGAGCCTGCAACGGAAGCGGTTCATTCCATTTAAGCCAATCTGTTTAGATACAGTTCAGCAGCGCACTGGCGAGTTGGGCGATTACATATAAGCTTATGATATGTAATCGCTAAATGAGCCGTGCGTGTGCTGAGAGTCATTAAATGGATTGTGTTGTTTTTACCTGCTTCAATTTGGCTGGTGGCAAGGCAATATCATGATATTTGGTGGGCGGAGAATCTAACTTCGATTCCCGCTCTTCTTTTATTCGTCTACCTAGGTTTTGCTCTGGTACTTTTGGTTTGTCGTCACTGGACGAAAGCCATTGCTGCCACTTTGATTGGTTTCGCTTCTATTGCGTATCTCTTACCCACTCAGATCACGAACAACCAAACCTGCGAAAATCCGCTGACGATAGTCCAATTCAACCTGTTCTACGAAAACCCGGACATCAATCAGTTCATCAATTACTTGCTTAAACACCCTGCAGATTTGGTGGTGATGCAAGAGCTCTCGCCTCAAGTGGGGGAGAAACTCCATCTTCTCGACGATATTTATCCTTTCTATTATGGCGGCCAGCGCGGCGTTGGTTACCCGTCAAATCAGATGATTTTGAGCCGCTATCCTTTGGAGCCTGTTTCGATTTATCACACCCCAGATGGCCAAGAGGTGATTCGAGCAACATGGCAAGTGGACAACCCTATTACTTTAATGACGGCGCATCCTCCCTCGCCAAGAACAGAGCCGTTATGGCAACGCCGCAATGCCCTGATTCGCACCATAGAAACCCTTACTGATTTGTACCCAACACCGGAAATGATTGTGATAGGGGATTTCAATCTTTCTGCTGCAAGCCCGAGGTTTAATGGGCTGTTTTCTCGTTTCCAAACTCAACCTGTTGCCAGTTGGCCAACATCAGCAAAGGGCTTGCTGGTTCCTGCTTTCGCCATGATAGGGATTGATCACCTCTGGCTTAAGTCAGAAAGCTCAAATCGGAGAATCTGCTCAAGAACATCGACAGATCAACCTAATGGCTCTGATCACCGCTTGGTCACCACGGTGATATGTAACGTTCTGAATTAATTCCTGTTTCATTCTCAAGATTGTGAGCGAAATCGAGTCACCCCTGACAAAAGCGGTCTTTACTTTATACACCATGCTCCCCTTTCTTTTTTGGAACGGGATTCCATAACTAGAGCAGTAAATAAACTGGTGATATAAGGGTTAAAAATGAAACCATTCAAACGAACGTTAGTGGCAGGTGCCATCCTAGGGTTAATTGGCGCTGTGACAGGATGCAGCCCAGCAGAAGAAGCGAAACAACAAGAACCAAAACCTGAGGCTCAGGTAAAAGAGCAAGCTCAAGCGACTGGGACTGCGGAAAGCGGTGAAACGATCTATTTGGCTGACACCATCATCACAATGGATGAAGACCAACCTCGTGTAGAGGCGGTTGTAGCGGATGATGACGGCAAGATTGTCTTTGTTGGACAAGAAGCGCAGGCGCTGAAGCAGTTCCCAAATGCGGATAAAGTCGATTTAGAAGACAAGGTGATCATGCCTGGCTTTATTGAGCAGCACCTGCATCCGTTCCTCGGAGCACTTACGCTGAGCATGCCGGTCATTGCTCCTGAAGAGTGGCAGTTACCAAGCCGTACTTGGCCTGCAGTGAATGGACATGAAGAGTACCTGGCTGCGCTGACTGCCGTTGAAAAAGAGATGCAGGAGCCAAATGAAGTATTGTGGACGTGGGGCTACAACAACTTCTTCCATGGTGAACTGACGCGTGCTGATCTTGATAAGATCTCGAAAACACGTCCAATCGGTGTATGGCATCGTTCAGCACATGAGTTTTATGTAAACACGGCATTTGTTGAGAAGTTTGGTCTTAACCAAGCAGACATCGACAAACAAGGTAAAGAGGTAGCTGCTCAGTCAGATCTGGAAAATGGTCATTTCTGGGAAGGTGGTGCGTTGATTTACCTGTTACCACGTATCTACAAAGATCTTGGCAGTGAAGCAAGATTCCGTGCCGGACTAGAGCAAATGGTGGAAATGCTGCACGAGAAAGGGGTGACGGCTTACAACGAACCTGGCGCGTTTATACCAGAGGATATGGTGGGTCTGTATAAAGAGATCTTGGGCGCTGATGAAACGCCAATGTATTCCTTCTTTACACCAGAGAGTAAGTCACCGTACTTCCTGAAAGGCAAAGAGGGTGTGGTTCAAGCGGTTGAAGAGATCACCAAAACCTTCCCTGATGAAGGCAAAGTTCGCTTCTTTAAAAACCAAGTTAAGTTACTGTTCGATGGCGCAATCATCTCTCAGTTAATGATGATGAAAGACGGCTATCTGGATGGTCACCATGGCGAGTGGATTCAAACCCCTCAAGAAGTCGAAGACATCACCAAGCTCTTCTGGGAGAAGGATTACCAAATCCTCGTTCATGTAAACGGTGATGAAGGCGTTGAAAAGCTGATTGAAATTTTGAAACGCCGTCAAGCTGAATACCCACGTGAGAACCACCGTTTTACGATTGTTCATTTTGCCAATTCGACCGACGAACAAGTCAAGGAACTGAAGGAGCTAGGTGCGATTATTAGTGTTAATCCATATTACGTAACGGGCTTTGGTGATCGCTTTGGTGAAGTCGGGTTAGGTGAAGAGCGTGCGCACGCGATGGTTCGACTAGCCACGATTGAAAAAGAGCAGATTCCTGTTTCTTTGCATTCGGATATGCCAATGGCTCCGGCTGATCCGCTGTTGCTGGCGTGGAGTGCTGCTACTCGCCAAACCAACAATGGAAATGTGCTGCGTAAAGATCTCGCGCTCTCTCGTGAGGCCGCACTAAAAGGCATTACCATTGAAGCGGCATATTCGTGGGGGATGGAAGATACGCTCGGTAGTATTGAGGTAGGTAAAGTAGCCAACTTCACGGTGCTGGAAGAAGACCCTTACAAAATCGATATCAACAAGCTGAAAGATGTGCCGATTTATGCGACCGTCTTTGAAAGCAAGTTGTTCCCTATCGATAAATAGCACCAAAATCCAGTACTTAAGAACTGCAAAGTGTCTAGTTATTTAGAATTAGGTTAAACCAAGCGACGGCTTGTCATGGAATTGACGGACTCTGACCGTCGCTTGTTATTTGTGTGAATTCTTTAACCTAAACTTCATCCGCTTTCTATACTGAACAGGAAGCAAAGAGAAAAATTCATAACGATAAGAGGCAACTTGCATGACAAGAACTACCTCAGCAGTGTTAATACTAATCTTAATGAGCGCCTATTTTGCCTATAACCGTTTTTACGTTTATCCGCAAAAGCTAGAAACGCAGGCGGAATCGATGCTGATCCAAATGGCCAATCGTGAAGAGTGGCTTGACGTACATGAGATGATGGAACGTGTAGATGCGCACAAGGCGCATCTGGAGTTGAACGCAGACATCACCTCAACCAGCGGCAAACGTGCATACAGCGAAGGGTATATTACCTACAGCGACCGCAGCCGAAATGTCTGTAAACAAGTGGTGTTCAACTTCAAAATCAATTCGCTAAGAAGCTATAGCATTTCAGATTTGCACGATTGTTCTCTGGGTGAGTATTACTGATTTCGCTATGATGATTGAATGATTCAATAAAAACGCCTCTAATACTGGAGGCGTTTTTAGTTCTGGAACCTGGCAGTTTAATCGAGTGACTTCTTGAAACGAAGTGAAGCAACAAAGAGACCGATAACGGTAAACCCAAGCAGCCAAAGTGTATCTCGCCAAAGCTCCATCAAATCTGCACCACGTAACACCACACCACGAATAATACGCATAAAGTGGGTAGCAGGCAGGGCTTCTGATATCCATTGTGCCGCAACGGGCATCCCTTCATAAGGGAACATAAACCCTGATAATAAGATTGATGGCAGAAGAATAAACACTGTCATCTGCATCGCCTGTAGCTGCGTCGTCGCAATAGTGGATATCACCAAACCTAAGGTTAAACTCGCGGCGATAAATAACAGCGTGCCAAACAATATCTGACTAATGGCACCGTTTATCGGTACATCAAATATCCAGTAACCCAAACCGAGAATGATGAAGACTTGAATCAAACCTACGAAGATGTAAGGAATGATCTTTGCCACCATCAGCTCGATAGAGTGGATTGGTGTGGTAATCAGCAACTCTAGATTGCCACGCTCTCGTTCTCGAACAATGGCAGCACTGGTGAACAAAATCATCGTCATGGTAAGAATCACGCCCAATAAACCGGGGACAATGTTCACCGCCGAGCGCCGGCTCGGGTTGTAATACAGCGCCACTTCAAAGGTTTTGGTTGGGGCGGGGCGTATCTCAAAATCAAAATCCGTCAACGGCATGGTTTGCAGAGAAAGAATCGCAGAGCTGATCATGGTGTCTGAACCATCGACAATCCACTGCCCAAGCTCTCTACCTTGCACCATACGTTGGGTTAAATCGCTAGGCAGAATCAAAGCCGCACGAACAATACCATCCTGAATGGCTTGTTCTGCTTGATCTGCGGTAGCGAAGGTTTCTACCACATCGACCACTTGCGTGACTTTGACGGATTCGGTGATCACGCGCCCGGCGGTACTGCCACTTTGATCGACGACACCAACGGGAATATTGCGAATATCCGTATTAATGGCAAAGCCGAACAGCAAAAGCTGAATCAGCGGGATCATCACGACCATGCCAAAGGTAATTCGGTCACGTGAAAGCTGTCGGATCTCTTTGATCATCACCGCTTTCATGCGGGCAATAGATTTCATCATTGGCGACCTTCCCCCGTAACACTGACAAATACATCTTCCAAGCTAGGACGAGCAATGTTCATCTCACAGCCCTCAAGCTCTGGAAAGGTTTGGGTTAACCATTTGATTGGTTGTTCGATGTGCTGGTGGATTAAAATGCGTAAGCGAATGCCTAGCTGTGCGGCCGAGCGTATCTCTTCGCGCTGAATGACTTTCTCTTTGAGCGCGCGTAAGTTATCCGCTTTGACTTCGACGATGTTAACGCCCATTTGTGCCATGAGTTCTTCTGGCTCACCATCGGCGCGGATTTCGCCCGCTTCCATAATCGCCAGACGATGACAGCGTTCGGCTTCGTCCATATAGTGCGTAGTGACCAAAATCGTCGTACCTTGGTCAGAGAGATCAAACAATTGCTCCCAGAAATCGCGTCGGTTCTCTGGGTCAACCGCAGATGTGGGTTCATCGAGAAACAACAGTTCTGGTTTGTGCATGGTCGCAGCGGCGAGAGATAAGCGTTGTTTTTGGCCGCCACTCATTCCGCCGACGCGCTGTTTACGCAGTTGGTCTAGACCGTAGGTGGATAGTTGTTCTTCGATGCGAGCTTTTAGGGCCTTGGTTTCCATTCCAAAGATTTGTCCAATAAACTCAAGGTTCTCTTGAACCGTCAGATCATCATAGAGGGAGAACTTTTGTGTCATGTAGCCAATCTTGAGGCGCAGAAGCTCAGATTGTTTTGGGATCTCTAGCCCGAGTACATCGACATTGCCCTCACTTGGGCTAAGCAAGCCCGTCAACACACGAATGGTTGTCGATTTACCGCAGCCGTTGGGACCAAGAAAACCATAAATACTGCCTTTGGGCACATTAAGCGTGATGTTGTTGATGGCGGTGAAGTCACCAAACTTTTTCACTACGTTTTCAGCTTGAATCGCGTATTCGGTCATTGGCTTACTCCACCAAATCCACTTGCGCTGGAATGCCCGAAGGCAAGGATTGTGCTGAGTCTTGAAGGTCGACTTCTGCTAGGTACATCAAACGTGAGCGTTCTTCCTCGGTAAGCGCGAAATAAGGTGTAAATGAAGGCTCAGTCGCAACCCAACGAACGGTGCCGCTATATGGTTGCTCAACGCCATCTACATGCACGTTAACCGTTTTACCCGGCACAAAGTCGACTCGATAGTTAGCAGGAACATAAACGCGAGCGTATGGGACGCGGCTGGCTTGTATAACAGCAACCACGCCATTCACAGGGACGCGTTCGCCAAGGTTAAACGGTAGGTTATCTAACAAGCCATCTCGCGTGGCCGTGATGGTGAGTTCTGCCAGTTTCTGTTCTTGTAGTGCCACATCGGCTTTTGCTGCCATGAGTGCGGCTTTCGCTTGTTCAATATCTTCAGGGCGAGAGCCAGCGGTCAGTTTGCTGAATTCTTCTTGTGAGGAGTCTAGCTCTGCACGGGCAGAATCTCTGGCTGCTAAAGCGGTGTCTTTTTCTGATTGGCTGATGAGTTTTTTACGAACTAACTCCGCTTTACGTTGGTAGTTCTTTTGCGCTTCAACCAATTGAGCTTCCGCTCTAGCAACGCGTGCTTGCGCTGCGGCAATGTCTTCTGGTCGCTCACCATTGGTCAATTTCAAAAGATAAGCGTCAGCCTTGGCTTGTTCGGCTACGGCGTGAGCTAAAACGGCTTCTTGGTTCTTTGTATCGAGCTGAACCAGCACTTCTCCTTCGGTGACTTGGCTGCCTTCCTTGATGGGTAGGGCACGAATTATCTCGCTAGAGGTTGCAGTAAAGGTTACGCGGTCACGTTCCAATGTGCCAAGGGCTTGCTGTCCGTCATCTTTGGAACAGGCAGTTAAAAGAGTCAGGGCTAGGGTGCCAAGAATGATTCGCTTCATCATGCGACGCTTCCTCTAAGAAGGTGAGCTCGAATTCGTATCAAGCTATAGAAGAGTGTGGGACTGCATTCAGTGTAACGTGAGTCGGTTTTGTCCGGCTAGGAAGTTAATTCCTTCAATATTCATCAATTGATTAATTATTGAAACTGGCCTCACCTTTGAATGCGTCTCTAAGAATATTCTCATTCAAATATAGTGGGTTACCGTGATGTTGGTGGGATTAGGAAAGATAAATTGAAGAATCGAGACAAGGATCAGGTTTACCGTGCACGCGTAAAGAAACGGCTAGATAAAGCAAAGCCCGATGGTTGAGAATCGGGCTTCACAGAGCGAGCTAGGACAAAGTTAACGCAACCTTTAATGGCTTTTTAAGCCGTTTTAAACTGACTGACGATTTCTTGTAGACCAACCGCCAGTTCACTTAAGTCTCGGCAAGCTATCGCGGTTTGACGAGAGCCTGTCGCGACTTCACTAGAGAATTGGTTGATGTGTTCAACATTGCGATGCAGCTCTTCAGTCACAGAGCTTTGCTCACTGCACGCACTCGCGATTTGGATGCTCTTTTCAGCGATGTTGTCAGCGCTTTGTTCGATGTGACCAATCGTCGTTCCCGCTCGCTGAGCTTGTTCAACACACACTTGAATCAAATCGCTACTGTTGTTTGTAGCCGATACAGCAGTTTTCGAGCAGTTCTGAAGCTTACTGATGATGGCAATGATCTCTTCTGTGGATGTTTGTGTACGACTCGCTAGCGTACGAACTTCATCAGCAACAACCGCAAATCCACGGCCTTGTTCACCCGCTCGGGCAGCTTCAATTGCAGCATTGAGAGCAAGTAGGTTAGTTTGCTCTGCGATGTCTTGAATCACGTCAACCACCACGCTGATGTTCGATGCGTCTTGCTCTAGCTCGCTTACCATGGTGCCTACAGATTGAATCGCGATCGAGGCTTCGTTGATCTGTTCAATACACTCTTGAACCACCTCTAAGCCTTCTTTGGCTTCTTGAGAGGCACTGTTTGCAGTTTCTGAAGCGGCTTCTGTGTTGCTGGCTACATCATGCACCGTTGCTTGCATTTCGTTCATGGCAGTCGCAATAAGGTTAAGTTGCTGTTGCTGTTCATCCATGCCCGAAGAGGTTTGTTCTGAAATTGCGCTCACTTCCTCGGTGGCGGTGCTCACCTGAGCGGTAGTAGAAGAGATGCTGTCGACCAGACTCAATAGCTTGGCTTGCATATCTTCACAAGCGTCTGCCAATAAACCAAGCTCGTCGTTACCAATTTTATTGCGCGGAAGTTTGTAGGTAAGGTCGCCGGAAGCAATCTTAGAGGCCATTTCAACCACGTATTGCAGTGGAGAACAGATTTGTTTTGTAAGGAATAAGCCAAGTACAAAGCTCAATGCCAATAAAGCAACAATTGCGATAACGCTGTAAGTGATGGCGTCTGCAACCACATCGTGAGTGCTGCTGATGTCTTCTTTGATGAAGGTTTGGTTTAACTCAACCAGATCTTTAATCGAGCTAGAAAGTGCTTGGAAGGTTGAAAAACCATCCAGCAGCATAGCGTTGGCTTCGTCAATACGTTTCGTGGTTAATAGCTCTGAGTATTTTTCGTTGAAGCTACGGTATTTTGACCATGCACTCGATACTTTATTATAAGCATCACGGTCGCGCTGATCCCAAAGTGATTTACCGTATTGTTCAATATAGTTGTCGATTTTATTTTCTGATTCATCCAAACCTTTAAGCCAAGTGTTAAATTCAGCATGGTTTACATTGGTCAGCAAAGAGAATTCGTCTTTTCTTAAGGTGCCAATTTCGATTTCAATATTTTTTACCAATAAAATACTTGGCACTGTGGTGTCAGAAAATTCTGTCATCTTGCCATCAATAAGTTTTATTTGAGAGGTAAAGAAGAAAGATAACGCAATGACAGCAGCGGAGATAACAAGTATCAATGCACTGATTTTACTTTTAATACTTAAGTTAGAAAGTTTCATAGACTCACTGCAAATTGGGGGGCATGAAAGGCTCGGAGTCTATTCCTGAGATTTGAAATTTAGTGTGATGAAAGTCTCAAATAGTTTTATCGGAAACTAAAATAAAATGGAAACTTAATATTCATATTTCGTTTGAAAATAAGTTAATAGTTAATCAATATTGATGGGGTTGGTAATTAATTAACTTATAAATTATTTCGAGTACGAATTGGTATTAATCTTGATAACCTTACGTTCAATCAGAATTTTCTTATTGATGAATTTCGTTATTTATGTGTTAGCAAGTTTTCCTAAATATTAAAATAAGACATCGCTCTGAATCTAGCATCTTGAAGTCACTTAGGTATATCTCGGTAAAATAAAAGCCCGATGCTGAACATAGGGCTTCATTGATTGAGTTTTATAGCCAAGACTTAAGGCATCTAAATCACGTTGGTTTAATCACCAAGAGGCTGTCTTTCCAAGCCGCCACGATAAGAGTCGAGAGCAACTTTGAGTCGGCGAAGTTTATCGCGCGAGCGTCGCTTATGATTAACGGCTAATGCCATCGAAAGTACGTCAACCAAAGCCAACATCGCATAACGAGAAGCCGATGGCTTGTAGATGAAGTCCGTCTCTTGGTGTTCAATAGGCAGAACCAAATCGGCTTGCTCAGTCAAAGGGGTGTCTTTCGGAGTAATCACAATGACTTTCACGCCGTATTGCTTGGCTAATTGCGCGGTTTCTATTATGGCAGGGGTATAGCCCGTCGTAGACATCATGACAAACACATCGTTTGCGTCGGCTGTCGCCGCAATCATGCGCGATAACAAGCCATCGTTGTAGGCGGCAATTGCGTAACCCAGGCGAAACAGACGGTGCTGCATCTCCTGTGCGGCAATAGTCGAACCACCACCCATACCAACGGTGACGATTTGTCTTGCGTTATGCAGCCAGTTCACGGCAGTGTCGATATCTTCTTCAACAATCAAACTGCGGTTTACATCAAGGGATTGCTTGATCGACTCATAAATGCCTTGGTAGCCACTTTGGTCAGGCGGCTCAAGGATGAATCGTTGTCCAACCGTTAAGGTTTGTGCCAATTTGATCTTCATATCACGCACGTTTTTGCAGCCAACAGCTTTAGCAAAACGGGTGATGGTGGCTTCACTCACTTCTGCGCTTTCTGCCAGCTCACTAATGCTGGCGTTGGCGGCAGTTTGAATGTCGTCCATGATCAACTTCGCGACCTTCTTTTCGGCATCGCGCAGCGCACTGAAACGTTCAGTGATTTGAGAGATAATATCGACTTCTAAACTCAAGCTGTGTTCCTATCTATTGCATGGAGACGATTGTGCCGCCTCCACTGGTTTGGCATGAAGTATAACGAAAAGCCTCACTAAGCTCATCATCAGAAACGGGTTTTCACCCAATGAGTGACTTGATACTCATCATCACAAACCGCCACGGCACGCCACTTATCAAACGTTAAACATGGGTGAGAGGTTGAGAACACGATGATGTCACCGACATCCAATGTACTGTAAGCACTCGTTTCTATAAATGCATGCTGATCCATGATCTTAGCGGTGAAGGCATTACTAAGAGATATTGGCTGTCCTTCGCGGTATGCGCGTTGTGGGGTGGGTAAACCAGCATCAAAGGCGACGTCTCGCTTACCAAATCCAACGACCAACTTAGTTGGTTCAGGTCTCGAAATTACGTAAGCCCAGAGTTCCAACGCTGATTCCAAATCTCCGCCTAAATCGCAGGCTGCGCCTTTTGTGTGTTGAGCTCGTTGCATTACTTTACTTTGTGCATCAAGGTAAATCCCCGTATCGTGAATCGCATAACAACCAGGTCGTATGATGGCTTCGAAATCGTCAAGATTAGCAAAGCATTCGGATACAACGTCATACCAAGCAGAACCAGCTCCTGTCACAATAGGTATTGACTCTATCAGCTTATCTCTTTGTAGTTGTGCCGTTAGATCCAGCATTGTATTGAGTACGTTGCGAATATCTTGCTCAGCGTTATCACCATGAATAACCCCTTCATAGAGCTCAAGGCCTTTTAATACTAGATGTGGTTGCTTGTGAATGAGCTCTGCCAGCTCAGTAATCTCTTGCTTATTTCGGCAACCGCAGCGTCCACCATCTACTCCAAACTCGATGAGCACATTTAGTGACAAGTCTCTTTCGGAAAATATGCGCTCTAAAGCTATAACATTGCGATTTGAATCGACGCAGCAGTAAAAGTTAATGCTTTGGCTTTCAATTAAATTGGCGATTATCGTTATGTTAGCACGCCCCACTAATTGGTTCGCCATGATGATATTTTTCGCTCCGCTGAGTGCGGCAATTTCTGCTTGAGCCGGCGTTGCGACGGTAATACCCCATGCTCCGTTTTCCAATTGTTGATGGAAGAAAGCGGGTGTCATGGTGGTTTTTCCATGTGGGGCTAGCTTTACATTGTGTTGCAGCGCAAATCGTTGCATCCAATCAATGTTGTTATTTAATGCCGATGACTTGATAACAGCAACGGGCAGTGTGATCTCTTCATCGATCAAACTGTGTAAGCCTTGTGAATTACATGCAACAGGTCGAGACTTTTCTCCGTACCCCGGCGTTGTAATGTATTCATTCTGATAGATTTTATCATACATAGGACGATGGTCTTTCATAGTGCACCTACTTCTAACGTTATCTAAGTAATTGATATTAAATACTTCTCACTTACTACGATAACAATCATGTTAGAAAGTATCAAACATGATTGTTGTTTTTGTGTGTTACCGCACTGATTAATTTTCGTAGATTATTAAGATGGAATCATGTTAACGACGGACGAAGAGAGTGAAGTATGTTGTTCGATACCATTATCAAAAGTGTAGAGGTATTTGACGGTACGGGTGCAACACCATTCATTGCTGATGTTGCGATTCGTCAAGATCGTATTGAGCAAGTAGGGCAGCTAGACGAGCTTTCTTCAAAGAAGGTTATCAACGGTCAGGGTCTTGCGTTGGCTCCGGGATTTATTGATGTGCACACGCACGACGACACCAATGTGATTCGTTACCCTGACTGCTTGTCAAAGATCAGCCAAGGCGTGACGACGGTAATCGTAGGCAATTGCGGAATTAGCGCGAGCCCTGCGGTACTCAGTGATACTCCGCCAGACCCAATGAACCTATTGGGTAAGCAGGAAGACTTTAAATACCCAACTTTTGCGGAGTATGCGAGGGCGGTACAAGCGGCGAACCCTGCGGTCAACGTTGCGGCGTTAGTCGGTCACACAACTTTACGTAACAACGTGATGGACGACTTACTGCGCACGGCAACCGATGAAGAAATCGAGCAAATGCGCCAAACACTGGCACAAGCGATGGAAGAGGGCGCATTGGGTTTGAGCTCGGGTCTTGCTTATGCGAGTGCCAAGCAAGCAAACGCGGATGAAGTGATGCGCCTAGCGGAAATTCTCGGTCATCACGGTGGTATCTACACCACACACATGCGCACCGAGTTTGAAGAAATCATCAGCGCAATGGAAGAAGCCTTTGAAACTGGGCAGTACGCCAAAGTGCCAGTGGTGATTTCCCATCTGAAATGTGCAGGTGCAGGTAACTGGGGACGTACGGTGGAAGTACTGGATTTGATGGATAAGGTTTCTGAGCATCAAGACGTGTCTTGCGATTGCTACCCATATTCTGCCAGTTCTTCAACGCTGGATTTAAAACAGGTGACGGATGAAATCGACATCTTCATCACTTGGTCTGAAAGTAAACCTGAACACGCTGGCAAGATGCTGAAAGACATTGCTGACGAGATGCAACGGCCTCTTATGGAAGCAGCAAAAGCGTTGCAACCTGCGGGTGCGGTTTATCACTGCATGGATGAAAACGACGTCAAACGTGTCCTTAAGTATAAGTTGACCATGGTGGGCTCGGATGGATTACCAAATGACCCGCATCCACATCCACGTTTGTGGGGCACATTCCCGAAAGTTTTGGGGCATTACTGCCGTGAAGAACAGCTTTTCCCATTGGCAGAAGCGATTCACAAGATGACGGGGATGTCAGCAACACGCTACCAATTGAAAGATCGTGGGGAAATAAAAACAGGCGCTTACGCAGACTTGGTTTTATTTAACCCAAATACAATTAAAGATACTGCAACGTTCGAAAATCCAATTTCCGTCGCGCAAGGTATTGAATCTGTATTTGTAAATGGCGAACTATCTTATTTAAAAGATAAAGTCACCAAAAATAGAAATGGCGTATTTATTTATAGAAATAATACCCATCAATAACTTATTAAATAAATTAATTTGATAGATTAAGCATTATCACTGGAGAATATTATGTCAATTAAACGTTATGGTGTAGAAGGCGGCGTAGGTCCTGGCGGTCAACATTTACCATTTGCACGAGCAACAGAAGCGGGCGGCTTCTTATACGTATCGGGTCAAACACCAATGACTGACGGCGAAGTGGTAGAAGGCGGTATCGTTGACCAGTCTCGCCTAGCGATTCAAAACTGTGTCGATATTATGGAAGAAGCAGGCTACACGCTAGCTGACGTGGTACACGTAAAGGTGGTGCTAACGGATTCTCGTTACTTCCAATCGTTCAATAAAGTGTTCAGAGAGTTCTTTGGTGACCACCCACCAGCACGTATTTGCATGGTATGTGATCTCGTGGTGGACGTGAAAGTCGAAGTCGATGTGACTTGCTACCGCGAAGATCGCAGATAGAAATCACACTTTACCTAATTAAATGATACCCAAGTAACCTCGAGATGCTTGGTTCAGCGAGAAGGGCTTGGTTTGAAAGCGAGGCAACAATTTGAAGATCTAGTGGTTCTAAATCGAAAATTGTTAACGAAGCATGCGAACCAAGGCAACTCGCCCTTCGGGAGCGTGTCACCGAAGCAACTTCATCATCAAACAACTTGAAAATAGCTTGCTATTCCGATTCGTTGTTATCCTTGAACTTGAATCAGTGACGACGCTCTGAATCTAGCATCTTGAAGTCATTTGGGTATTGAGTGCCGGAAATAATTACTTTCCTGTAATTATCTTTTTGGCATTCTCACTCCCTACATAAATATAACTTCATAAAGCAGTAGTGCCTAATATATTTAGCAAATGCTATAAAAATAAAATCTAATACTTACTGCTGGAATTATATCAATCTGAAAGATGGATTTTGATATGAGAGGTGTTCAATGAACAGTACACTTTTTCTTACCGGCTTCGGTGTGTATGTCTTATTTTTAATTTGGTTGGGATGGTTTGTCTCTCGCAATCAAAAATCAGGTGAAGACTTTCTACTCGGTGGCCGAGGCTTACCTCTGTTCCTCGTATTAGGTACCACGGTAGCAACCATGGTTGGCACGGGCTCTAGTATGGGCGCGGTTGGCTTTGGTTACTCAAATGGTTGGGCTGGTGCGCTTTATGGCATTGGCGGTGCAATTGGTATCTTGTTATTGGCGCTGTGGTTCGCGCCAGTTCGTAAACTCAACTTTATGACCATGAGTGAAGAACTCGCATACTACGTAGGTGCAAACCGCATCGTGAAGAACGTGGTTGGTCTGCTTATCTTTATCGCTTCTATTGGCTGGTTGGGCGCACACATCCTTGGTGGTGGTATGTACCTAGCGTGGATTGCCGATATTGAACTGAGCACTGCGAAGATGATCATTGCAGCAGCGTTTACCATTTACGTGGTTATTGGCGGCTACACCGCGGTGGTTTGGACGGATACCATTCAAGCTATCATCTTGTTTGTCGGCTTCATTTTAATGGCGGTACTGTCGGTGCAGCACATTGACGGCTTAGACAACCTTTACTCTGCTATGGACCCAGAAGCGGTGAGTTTCCTTGCGATTGATAAGCTTGGTTTAATTCCAGCGGTTTCTTTTGCCGTCGTGATTGGTGTGGGTGTACTTGCAACGCCTTCATTCCGCCAACGCATCTACTCAGGCAAAGACGTATCAACCATCCGCCGTTCGTTCGTGGCTTCTGGTGTACTGTACTTGTTCTTCTCCATCATCCCAGCAGTCATTGGTATGGCGGCGCATGCGATTGACCCAGAACTGAACAACGCAAACTTTGCTTTCCCATACATCGCGGCAACGGTATTGCCAGTAGGTGTTGGTCTTATCGTTCTGATTGCAGGTCTATCAGCAACCATGTCGAGTGCGAGTTCCGATGCGATTGCGGGCGTGTCTATCCTACTGCGTGATGTGTACGTCATGTTCACCGGTCGCGTGCCAAACAAAGAATCCATGTTGAATTACTCTCGCTTGGCTTTGGTTGTAGTGATCGGTTGTGCATTGCTGTTCGCTCTAACTTCGAACGACATCATCGGTTACATCACTAAGATGATCTCGACAGTTATGTCTGGCATGTTCGTGTGCGGTATGTTGGGTCGCTTCTGGAAGCGTTACAACTGGCAAGGTGCGTTGGCAACATTGGCAGGTGCGTTTATCGCGTCATTTGCAGTAATGCTGAGCCCAGACCTGACCGCTTTCTGGGGCAACCCAGTAATTCCATCTTGTTTGTTTGCCCTAACAGCAGGCGTGGTAGTAAGCCTAGTGACTCCAGCTAACCAAGTTTCACCAGAAATGGCGCGAGCAATCCTTGATGGTGAGCGTGCTCTGATGGAAATGGAACTGTCTGACGATGGTGTTCTAGAAGAAGATGATTCATTAAAAAACTGCACAACAGCAAATCAAAACGCTTAATAGTAAAGAGCTTCCGGCTCGAACAGAAACTTGCTCATAAGCTCCTGACAAACTGGTGGCTCCCCCGAGCCATCATTCCAAATTTATCCAAAGTAGGTGAACGATGACCGATTCATCCCAGACTAAAATGGCTTTCTTTGGCGAATGCATGATTGAACTGAGCGGTGACCCAATTCGCAAAGGCTTTGGTGGCGACACGCTCAATACCGTACTTTACGTCTCTCGACTGACGGCTCAGCAACCTATCCAAGTGTCTTATGCGACTGGTCTTGGGGAGGACGTACTTTCTCAAGAACTTCTGGAAAACTGGCAACAAGAAGGCATTGCGACTGATCTTGTCGAGATCTTCCCGGCTCAACTTCCGGGTTTGTACATGGTGCAGACCGACCAAGAAGGCGAACGCAGTTTTCTTTATTGGCGTGACAGCGCAGCCGTCAAAAGCTACTTCTCTACCTCTTCGCTCAACAAATTAGAAGCCGCGATTGCGAACCGAGAGCTGGATTACCTCTATCAGAGCTTTAAGTTAGCGGCACAGCAAGCCAAACCTATTTTCGCGGCCAACGTGGCGTCGGTAGAAACGGTGCCAGTTGCAGAGTCTGCTATCAAAGTTGCCGATTTAGGTTTAACCTTGATTGAGCTTGCTAAGCAGGGCAGTGATATTAGCCAATCTGATGCTGAAGTGTATCAACGCGTCATCAATGAAAATGCGATAATTTTTGATGAAACCATTGTCGCCATAGTGTCACCAACTGAGTTGTTGCTTCACACTTTAACCGATTGATAACTAAAAGGGATTGCCGTCTGGTAATGCAGGCGGCATCTTATCGGTTAAGCACTCTTTTATCTCCTAAAGGTTTCCCATGATAGTAAATGGTCACTTACATTTTTATGTAGGCACCTATACCGATTCACCAAGTCAAAGTCAGGGCATTGCGTGTGTTTCTCTCGATACTGATACTGGAGCATTAACGCTCACCAATGAACTTGTTCCTGAAGCGGTGAAAACGGTTCGTAACCCTTCTTATCTTGCGCTCAGAGGAGAGGGGTTATATACCTTTAATGAAGTCGAACGCTTGGAAGGTGCAGAGCTGATGTTTGCTGAAAAAACAGACAGCTATGCATTACCAATTGAAGGTGATTACCCTTGCCATATCGACATTCAAGAACCGTTACTCGCTGTTGCAAACTACGGTTCCGGCAATGTGAGGGTTTACCAACTTGATGAGCAAGGTAAGCCGTTGAAATCCATTGCAGAATTGTATGTAGAAGGCAATGGGCCGAATATTGACCGTCAAACCTCACCTCATGCCCATCAAGTCACTTGGCTAAAACACTCCGCTCAATTGGCCGTGGTCGATTTAGGCACAGACAGTGTTCACTTCTATGACTACGGCAATGATGGTGAGACAGTTAAGTTTTCACTTTCTCACAGCGTCACTATGCCTGCTGGCTCAGGGCCTCGTCATTTGGTCTTCAATCGTGATGAGTCTGTCGCGTACGTTGTTTGCGAACTATCCGAAACGCTGGTGGTACTTCGCAAGCAAAGCGGGCAGTGGAATCTGACTCAGCAAGTTAAGTTGCTAGCCGATGAAGAGAATAAAGAAGCAGCTGCCGCGATTCGTCTCTCTGCGGATGAGCGTTTTGTCTATGTCTCATGCCGTGCGCAAAATCTGATCAGTACATTTGATGTAACGAGTAATACTCCGGTTCAAATTGCCGCGTCCGATTGTGCTGGCGCGTTCCCAAGAGATTTTGTTTTATCCCGTGACGGGCAGTGGATGCTCGTTGCTAATCAACATTCACATAATGTCGCTAGTTTTCATAGGAATCCGGAAACTGGCGTTATCACTCCAACCGGATACTCATGCGACATCGGTGCGCCTGTGTGTTTGGTTGAGAAGCCGTAATTAAGAGAAATAACATGACAATTCATCGTATTAATCCATGCAAACGTTGGTCTGATGTAACGGTGTTCAACGGTATTGCCAACTTTGTTGAGGTTGCAGAAGCAGATACAACTGCGGATATGAAAGGGCAAGTGCAGCAGATCTTCGACCAAGCCGAGCAAATGCTAGCCAGTGTTGATAGCGATAAGTCTCGCATTCTATCTGTGACGATTTACGTAACAGATTTTGCTAACTTCGATGCCCTCAACGAAGTATGGGATGCGTGGTTCCCTGAGGGATGCGCACCGAGCCGTGCTTGCGTCAAAGTTGAATTGGCGAACCCAGAACTGTTGGTAGAAATGGCGTTCGTTGCTGCTGCGGGTGAGAAGTTCCAGTAGTTCGACATCACTCTACTTAAACCATCAAGCCCAGTGTTATCCTCAACCCAGCGTTATGTTGTTCAATAATGCTGGGCTTTGTTCTATTGGGTTAATGCTAAAGACAAACTAAAGGTCTACACAAAAATCTTGCCTTTCATGTAGAGCACGCCGTCGCCAGATACTCTTACTTGTTCGCCGTTTACCTCACAGTGCAAAATGCCTCCGCGCTGAGAAGCTTGATAAGCAACCAGTGATGTTTTGCCTAATTCTTCTGCCCAGAATGGTGCTAATCCAGCGTGAATCGAGCCGGTTACCGGGTCTTCATCGCCACCATTTGCAGGCCAAAAGTAACGCGATACAAAGTCTTGTTGATCGCCTTTCGCAGTTACGACCACATCGTAAGGAGCGAGTGTCTTGAGGTGCTCAGAACGGTACTGAACCTCAATTACCTCTTGTTGGCTGTCGACTACCACGAAGTACGCTTGGGGGCTAAGCAGTACGCGTTCCACATCGCAACTCAAGCCTTCAATTAATGCCGAGGGAATATCAGAAACGGCTTTTGGAGGACGAGCAGGGAACGTCATTTCAATCTTACCTTGCGCATTCTTTTCTACGGTGAGCGTTCCTACTTCTTGAGTATGGAACTCAATCGTGCCACTCATGCCAAGCTCATCAAACAGAACTAACGACGAGGCCAGTGTGGCGTGTCCACAAAAGTCGATTTCAGTTATAGGAGAGAACCAACGAATCTCATATCGGTTTGCGCCAATGGATTTTAGAAAAGCCGTTTCCGACAAGTTGTTTTCTGCCGCGATGTTTTGCATCAACTCTGGAGCAAGCCATTCCTCTAACGGTACCACTGCTGCAGAGTTGCCTTTGAATTGCGTATCGGTGAAGGCGTCCACCACGTAGATATCCAGTTCCATTTACGCTTCCTTGTTTGCTTTTGGGCTAATCAGCATAAACCAAATAAGTCGTCGATAAGCACGAATTTAAAAATATTACGAAAAGTATCACTGATTGGCTTAAAATGAATGCTGTTGATACTTAATGATGGGTTGCTGTTTCTTTTGGGACATACACTTATTCCGAACTTAAGAAATAGGAGCATCATCATGAAAGCAATCACTACATCGGTTTTGGCATTAAGCTTATTGGCAGTGGGTTCAGCACAAGCATTTGAGTTAACCAGTAAAGACATCCAAGAAGGTCATCCTATGGCGAAGACCTTCGAATACAACAGCTGGGGCTGTAATGGCGGCAACCAATCTCCACAATTGATGTGGAAGGATGCGCCAGCAGGAACTAAGAGCTTTGCCATTACTGCGTACGATCCGGACGCACCTACTGGCAGTGGTTTCTGGCACTGGGTTGCGTTTAATATTCCTGCTAAGGTGAATGAACTTCCACGCGGTGTGAACATTGAGAAATTGGGTGGTAAAGAGTCTCGTATTGATTACGGCACCGTAGGCTTTGGTGGTGTTTGTCCTCCAAAAGCGGACGGTATGCACCGTTACCAGTTCACAGTATGGGCGTTGCCAACGGCCAAACTAAATCTTGATGAGAATACACCTGCGGCGGTGGTTGGCTTTACACTGAATAGCATGGCGCTAGACAAAGCAAAACTGACGGCAACTTACACGCGCTAAGGTAATACAAAGGCGAAAGCAAGGGGAAACAATGAGTCATCAATATCAAATTACGATATTTCGTGCAGAGCAGTTACAGAAGCTTCGTAATGTGAGGATTCATTCCCCAAGCATTATTCAGATCATTACGGGTAGTAAGCGCCTTTTCTGGAAGGAATCGGCGCTGGATATTTCCCATTCTGAATTACTACTTTGCGAAGCTTCTGCATCACTGAGCTTTGAGAACTTGCCACAGAAAGGGAAGTTTCTCTCCAGAATGTTTAGTTTCCATTGCTTACCGACAGACGCAATGCTTGAACTGAGTGCGAGCATTGATAAGGGTGAAGAAAAGCCGACATTAGAAGCTGATAAAGCTTTGGAAGACACGCTCAATGCTTTGTTCTCGTTTGACCAACAAACCATGAGCAAAGAGACCCAAACTTTCTGGGTAATGGGGTTGTATCAACAACTTGCTGAGCGTGGTGTGTTGCATCATTTGTTTGCGAGTGCGAACACAACATTCAGCCACAAGCTGAGCCGTTATTTGTCGCATTCTCCGGGAGAGGAACACCCATTAGCGCTGGTGGCTGAACGTTTTGCCATGAGCCGTGCGACCATGATTCGCAAGCTCAAGCAAGAGGGCATTAAGTATCGGGAAGTGCTGGCGGAAGTGCGCTTAAATCATGCCTTGTATTTGATGCAGAATGGCCACTACAACGTCGCGATGTTGGCTCAGTCTTGCGGCTATCAATCCGAGGGGCGTTTTAGTCAACGCTTTAAAGGCAAATTCGGATTGACTCCGAGTGATTATATAAGAACGGTTAAAGTTAGCTGAAAGCAAACGAACGTATTACGCTCGTTTTACTATCTTTAGTGCCGGTGTGCTTTGTGGTTCGGCGCGTAATAACTCGATAGCCAGCTCTTTCAGTAGCTCTGAAGCATGGTGATTGGTTTTTACTTTGTCAAGGTCATTCCAACCCTTACTGTTGTCTTGTTCAAGAAACTGAATGGTCTCTTGAGAAAGCTTTAAAACAGCATGCCATTTCAATCGTTTACGTTGCAAATTCATACTTAAACTCCTTATGGTAGTATAACTTAAACCATAACCTAAAAAATGAATTAGCATGTTGTTTTTTGGCAGAGGTTCTAATGCCTATTACCAAGGACCTTTTACATTAGAGTAAGGCCCTGTAAAGCAATTTAGGGTTACCGATCACCGGTAGTATCTCTGCTTCATTTTGAGTGCTACGTTCACTAAAGCAATCAATACAGGTACTTCGATTAGTGGGCCAATGACACCAGCAAAAGCTTGGTCTGAGTTTAGGCCAAACACCGCGATAGAAACCGCAATTGCCAGTTCAAAGTTGTTGCCTGTTGCCGTGAAAGCAATCGACGCATTTTTGTCGTAGTCGATGCCAATTTTCTTGCCAACGAAGAAGCTGACAAAGAACATCAATACGAAGTAGATAGCCAGTGGAATTGCTACACGGAATACATCCATTGGCAGTTCAAGAATCATTTCACCTTTCAAGCTGAACATCAGTACGATGGTCGCAAGCAGGGCGATAAGCGTAATTGGTGAAATGCGTGGGATGAACACGTCGTTGTACCATTGTTCACCTTTCGCAGCGACCAGCCATTTGCGGCTTAGGAAGCCCGCTAGGAATGGGATACCAAGGTAAATCAGAACACTTTCCGCGATGTCCATCATCGAGATATCAACCACGAAACCTTCGTAACCAAAGACTGGTGGCAACACAGTGATGAACAACCATGCCATCACACTGTAAGTCACGATTTGGAAAGCGCTGTTTAGTGCAACTAGGGCTGCGCCGTATTCTTTGTTACCGCCACCGATATCGTTCCATACAAGCACCATCGCAATACAACGAGCAAGACCGATCAGAATGATACCAACCATGTAACCCGGATGATCACCTAGGAAAGCCAATGCAAGGATGAACATCAAAATAGGGCCGACAATCCAGTTCATGACCAAAGACAGCGTGATTGCTTTTTTGTCTTTCGTCACTGTACCTAGCAGGTTGTAGTTCACCTTTGCGAGTGGCGGGTACATCATCAAAATCAAACCAATCGCGAGCGGTACGTTTGTGCTACCAACTGACATTGACTCGTTCCACTCAGCTACTTGAGGGAATGCTGCGCCAATACCTACACCGATTGCCATTGCAACAAAAATCCACACCGTTAGGTAACGGTCCAAGAAGCTCATTTTGTCGCTGGCACTATTTAAAACTTGAGTAGTCATAGTGTTCTCTTATTCGTTTATCGTCGAAAGGCGATAGTTAAAGGTATAGTTTATCTCTGCACGCCTGACCAGCGTGCAAAGGGAATTAATCAAATAACTTGGAAAATCCTAGATTGAACTGATCAAACGCGTCGCGCTGAATGCGGTAACACACCTTAGGTGGGTTTGGCTCGGCGCTAATAAAGCCTGCTTGCTTTAGAATACGCAAGTGCTCGGAAACAGTAGATTGCGCAAGACCCAGCTCAGAAACCAAATCACTGTTCAAACAACCGCCCATGGTATCGAGAGTGTGCAGGATATGCAGAATGCGCAAACGTGCTGGATGGGATAAAGCTTTCGCTTGTGCAGCCAGAGTTTGTTCTTTCTCGAGCTGTTGTTGCGTTGTCTGAAAAGCAACTTCGCACTTGTCGTTGCATTTATCACTCATTCGCTGGCCTTAATAGTTAATCGTCGAATTGCGATAAAGTGTACGCCTGCTCTGTGGAAGATGCAACAATTCGATGAAAAAACTAATCGGGAAATAACGATGAAGAAAAAGTTGAAAAAATATCTCTTTTAAAAACAGTGGTATAATTAAAAGTCTGGTAGGTTACTAAAAGTTAACTAATTGCATTGTATTTCTAGGTTACCATAATAAACCACATCCGACGCACAACGGTTATCGCGTCATCTTGTGAACTTATTTAAGGGTAATCCTATGAGCAACGTACTGATCATCAATGCACACGAACCATCACCATATTCAGAAGGTCGTCTAAATGCTTCTCTTGTTGATAAAGCACAGACGCTTCTACAAGCAAAAGACCATGACGTTCGCATTGTGACAATGCAAGATGAGATCAACGTAGATGAGCAACTCGCACACTTTGAATGGGCTGATCGCGTGATTATCCAAAGCCCAATCAACTGGATGTCTGTGCCTTGGTCATTCAAAAAATACATGGACGATGTTTTCACTGCGGGTATGGGCGGCGCTCTGTGTGCTTTCGACGGCCGTAGCGCAGAAGAACCAAAGAAAAACTATGGTACAGGTGGTACGCGAACCAACACTAAGTACATGCTTTCACTGACATTCAACGCACCAGAAGAATCGTTTGATGATGAGAACGAATACCTGTTCCAAGGTAAAGGTGTCGATGATTTGATGTTCCACATGCACGCTAACTTCCGTTTCTTTGGTATGTCAGCACTGCCGACATTCGCTAGCTATGATGTGATGAAGAATGCGGATATCGAAAATGATTTTGCACGTTTCGAAGCGCACATTAACGAAAACTTCTAATACTTTAAGGAAGATAGTGCGAACTGAATGATGAATTGAGATGGACTGCTGTATGCGGTCCATTTTTATTTGTTTGCAGCGAGGTGACGTTTTTATTACTCTAAAACACTAAATGTATCTAGCTTACTTTTCGTTACCTAGATTAGGTACGTATCTTGAGGTGTATTGTGGAAAGCAGAATCAGTGTAGATAGCAAAGGTCGTAAGTCAGTGGCGAACGTATGTGCTGAGCCCTGTGCTATCGAGAAAGGGATGCGTCTAATTGGTGGTAAATGGAAAGGTTCGCTGATTTATCACTTGAAAGACGGCCCTGTTCGCTTCAACGATTTAGCACGCATGCTAGGCGGCGCAAGCAAAAAGATGATCGACCAGCGTCTGAAAGAGCTTGAAGCGGAAGGCATGGTAGTGCGCAAAGTGATTAGCGACCGTCCAATTGCAGTAAGCTATGAGCTAACAGAGTTCGGCCGTACCGCACTTAAAATTCTTGATGATTTGAGAATTTGGTCTGAGACTCACCAGATTGAGTTGCGTAAATAACGCGGCCTGTTGTATCTCATCATCGCTTAACGGTTTAAGCCAATAAAAATGCCAGCATATCGCTGGCATTTTTTATGTTTGATTGTTGTCTGGAACTGATTAGGCGTAATCCGTTTAGTAGTCCAACGTACCACGGATAGGGTAGTTGTTGTCTGGATTACGAATCCAAGCCAAACCACGTGATAGCGCGCCAAGCTCAGGGCGAACAAACGGGTTGTTTGAAATATCCACCACGTGCAAGTTGCCGTGTTCATTTACTACAAACAGACCTGGTTCTGCGAAGTTATGGTCAGTCTCTTGCTCTGAACGAGGCAGTGAAATGTACAGACCCAATGTTTTCATTTGTTCTTCGGTTAGGCCGTAAGCAATCGGGAAGCTGATTTCGAGTTTCTCTAGATGTCCCTCAAGCTGCTCTTTTGAATCGCCTGAAACCGCAAGAATATCAACGCCTGCTTCTGCGAAAGCTTGCTTGTAGCCCTCTAACTCATTGAGGTATTTGGTACAAAGAGGACAGTGTTTACCACGATAAACGAATACGGCTTGCCAAGTCGCATCACCTTGCGGCTGACCTAACGTCACGCTTGAACCATCTAGCAAGGTTGCTTGAAGAGAAGGGAAGCTGTCGCCCGCTTTAAGTTTCACTGAAGTTGCCATAATGACTCCCGAATTGGTGGTAGATATCCATGGATGCCCCTTCTCAATAAAAGCGATTGTGTAGGGGGTGAGACTTCAATGTAGACCCAGTTTTACGGCATTTCAACTAGTTAACTTTTGGTAACCTAGATAATGAATGGCAAGAAAAAGAAACAGTTAGAAGAGGAAAGCAGAACTTAAAGATACAACGAGGTGGGGGTGTAGTATCAGGAGCTAAGTTCTGCTTAAGGTTCGTTTACCAGTTGAAGAAATCGTTCATTGTTACCAGAGCCATAACTTCAAGCTTGTTGTCTGAATGCGCGACGCGCTCTCGGAAATAGGTTGCCATCGTAGGCATGTCTTTTGCTGATCGAATTTGGAATCGCATAGTGTTTCCTCCTTTGTTGCTGACAGGGTCAGTATGCGAAGAAAAGGGGAGCTGAAAAAGAGAGTAGATTTCTGTGGTTTATTCCTAATAAGCTCGAAAGGGGAGCTAACTCTTCGATTTTTGGCTTTGCGTAGGCAAAAAGGGGAACAAAGTGAACGGAAGTTTTCTTATTTTCTCTTGGATAAGTTGAGTAAAATAAACCTATCTCCACTTTTTGAGGATACGCAGTGTCTGATCTCAACTTGTTCCGCTACTACCAACGACTGACACCATTAGGTGTTGGTAGTGAAGTCAAAACCACGTTGCAGGAAGTGGCGGATTTGCTGTTCACTTCTCCTCGTCATGCGCGCAGCTTGTTGTCGCAAATGCAGGCGCTCATGTGGTTAAGTTGGCAGCCAAAAGCGGGCCGCAATCAGCGTTCGACATTGCTCCTAAACATAGAGTTAAGCGCGCTAAAAGAGAGCTTAGCTTTGGAGCGCATTAAGCTGGGTAAGTACGAAAAAGCGCTAGCGATTCTCGATGAAGACGAAACTGCATTTGGACGTTTGCTCAAAACCACTTCAGGTGCATCGGTTCAAGAAGGTCGACTCAATATCCAGCTGACTTATAAGCGTACGTTTGAACGTATCGTCCCTCACCAACTTCACCGCAGCAGTGAGCGCTTCTTTCTGCGTCAAATCTATTGTTGCTTGGTATCGAGTGACTACAACGGTGTGGTAAAGCCAGAACTAGCTCATCATTGGCGTTACGATGAGAAGAACTTTGAGTGGACATTTTATCTTCGCCCTGGTCTAACGTTTCATAATGGAGCGCCGATTGATGCTGATACTGTGGTGAGCCTGTTTGCCAAACTGAGTTCATTGGAGTATTACCAGAAAGAGCTGGCTCACGTTACCGACATCACCGCACCAAACCCTCTTAAAGTGGTGTTTACCCTGATCAAGCCAGATTTGAGTTTTGCAGGGCTTATCTCTGGGGTGAAATATGGTATTCAACCCGTTAGCCAAGTTAACGTGGCTAACAACAACTTGGTGATTGGTAGTGGTCCTTTCTCTGTGATTGAACACAGTGCTCATCGATTAAAACTGCAAGCTTTTGACGGCTATTACGCCTGTCGAGTGTTAACCGACATGGTGACGATCTGGATCGTCAATGATGAGAAAATGGAGAACCCATCCCTAGCCGCAAACACTCCACCCAAACAGGTAGAGAAAGCGGACGACGAGCTTGCCGACAGCATGTGCGGGCATTACATGTCGACACAAGATGCTGAGGCGGCTCCGGCTAGTCAGCACAGTCGCACCGAGGACGGCTGTTTGTTCGCCTTGTTCAATCAATATGCCAAGTATCCTCTGTCTCAAGCGCAGCGTCGTTATATTGCGGAATTGATTCAACCAGAGCGACTTGCTGATGTTATGCGCAAAGAGAAGATCGTGTTTGGCAGTGTGCCCGCATACAACATGTTACCAACGTGGAAGCCAGTATTAAGACCGTTTGGCGAAGAGAGCAAATTGCCCAAACATATCACCATCGCTGGTTACAACTACACAGCATTACGTCGATGTGCTCGCGCGATTGCCAAACTATTAGAGGGGACGGGAAGCAAAGTTGGCATTGCGATGTATTCCTACCGAGAGCTAAGCGAAAAGGCAAAAAACGGCACGCTAGATGAAACCTTGGTGGTGACGAACATTAACTTGGATGACAACCGCCATGCATCGGCATTTACCAATTTTTACAGCAATGCCGTACTGCACCACACTTTGGGTGAGGAGAATGCGACTTGGTTAGATGAGCAACTAGAAAAAGTGCGCGCTTATACTTCGTTAGAAGGCTATCTCAAAGCGCTTGAGCCTATTGCCTCAACACTGGTCAGTGAATACTGGATCGCACCAATGTTCCACCATACTCAGACACTGCGTTTCCAGGGTGTTTTAGAAGACGTCGCTCTCACTAACTGGGGTTGGCCGGATATTCGATCAGTGTGGTCAGCGGATTAACTGCTTTAGTTATCTAGCAAAGTGCTGCTTCACGAATTCAATGAAGGCTTTGGTTTTCGCCGATTGATAGATAAGTTGCGGATACACTAGGTACACTGCATTGTGCTGGTGGTCGGTTTCTTCCGATAGAACCTGCACTAGTCGGCCATTATCAACGTCTTGCTCGACAAAGTAACTTGCTAATCGTGCAATGCCATTGCCAGACAGGGCTGATTCTTTGAGTAGGCGGTTTTCATTGCTTGAAAGCCAACCTTGGGTTTGAACCGTTCCCGTTTTTAACGGCCACTCTTTTTGATGCAATGTGGTTAAGCATTGATGCTGTTTTAAATCCGCTAACGTCTCCGGCGTGCCTTTTTCTCGCAGATACTCAGGAGAAGTAACCAGCCAGTGGTAGTAGTCCAAAAGGTGATGCGCAATCATATTCTCGGGCGGGGTTCTTGTCGCTCGAAACGCAAAGTCGACGCTGGTTTCCGTCAGATTAAACGCTTGATAGCTAGAAAGGATCTCGAACTCTACGTTTGGATGTAGAGCGCGAAACGCTACGCATAAATCATGCAGCACCGCTTCAGCAAACATCTTGGGAGCGGTAAGCCGAATCAGACCGTCTATTTGTTCAGATTGCTGACTTAAACTCTTTTCCATTTCCATTACGCGGCGTTTGAGATCTTCCGCTTGCGCAAAGATCGACTCACCTTCTGCCGTCAATCTCACGCTGCGTGTAGTTCGAACAATCAAAGGAGTAGCGAGTTCCGATTCCAATCGCTTGATTTGTTCCGACAGGTAACTTTTAGAAATGCCAAGTTGCTCCGCTGCTCTAGAAAAATTGAGAGTTTGAGCCACTTCGGCAAACAGCATCAGTTTTTCGATTCTTTTGTAATCTGCCATTTTGATTGCTCGTCTTTATTGTTCGCTTTAATTGTTCGGTAACGAGGATAATGAATTCGATTTTACGGTATTAAACTAATTATTACGAACGGTAAGATGGTTCGAGTTAATTTCAGAAATTGAAAATGCAGAAATCGGAAAAGTGAGAACAACGATGAACAATCCAACACTACCGCTCGCTAAAACCTTACCTAACGTTAGCCGCTTGGTCTTCGGCTGCATGGGACTTGGAGGGGAGTGGAATCGCAACCCATTAACCGCCCAAGATGAAAACCAAGCTTATGCCGCTGTAGAGGCAGCATTAGAGGTAGGCATCAATCTCTTTGATCATGCGGATATCTACAAATTCGGTAAGGCAGAAGCAGTGTTTGGGCGCATCTTAGCCAGTGACTCAACGTTACGAGAGCGAATTTATCTGCAATCCAAGTGCGGCATCCGTCTAGGAGATGAGCAAGGTGTTAAGCAGTATGACTTCTCTGCCAAATGGGTGACGGCTTCTGTTGAGGGCATTCTTGAGCGCCTTGGCGTGGAAAACCTTGATGTTTTGATGCTGCATCGCCCGGATCCTTTGGTTGAATTTGAAGAACTAGGCACAGCGCTACAAGCCCTGAAACAAGCAGGCAAAGTTAACCACTTCGGTGTTTCTAACATGAACAGTGCTCAAATTGATCTTCTTCAACAAGCAACGGGCGAAGTTGTTGTGGCGAACCAGTTGGAAATGAGTCTGGCTAAGTCTGACTTCATCAAGCAGGGCATGGGGCTTCCTTCGTCTGCATCTGACTACGTTGCGGGAACACTGGAACATGCCCGTAGGCACAATATCCAACTGCAAGCGTGGGGCAGTATGGCGCAGGGCAGATTCTCAGAGCGTGGCTTACATTCTGATGATCACAATATTAGACAGGCGGCGGAGATGGTGATGGCGCTAGCAGCTGAATATGGCGTGTCGTCCGAGGCGATTGTTTTAGCCTTCCTAACGCGTCATCCAAACCAAATTCAGCCTGTTATTGGTACTGCAAACCCACAGCGTATTCGCGCTTGTGCTCAAGTAGAGAACGTCACGCTATCACGCAGCCATTGGTATGGATTGTTCGAGAAAACCCTTGGTCATGAGATCCCTTAGGAGAGAAAAATGAAATACGTACAAGTTCAAACTCTGATTCAAACGGCATTGGAAATTGCTGCTGATCGCAAGCAAAACATTGCGGTTGCCGTGGTTGATACGCATGGCGAATTGCTCGGTTTTGCCCGAATGGATGATGTGAGCGTGCAAGCAGGTTTGTTGGCACAAAACAAAGCCTACACCTCGGCTAGAGACCGTCAGCCTAGTGGCAGTCTGGGCGCTTGGGCTCGTGAGACGGGTAAGCAGTTGAGTTATTGGACTGACCCAAAGATCACCGGCTTTATGGGCGGTGTACCTGTAGAACAAGAGGGGAAAGTTGTCGGTGCAATTGGTATCAGTGGGTTGGCAGAGCAAGACGATGAAGCGCTTGCGATGGAAGTATTAAAAGCGCTGTAAACAAAAAATCCCACCAATGCTCTTCGCTAGACATTGGTGGGGATGGTCAAAATGATGGAGTTGACCACGAATATCAACGGTAAATGTCTGCTCGCCCTCGAAAAGCGTCATCGAAGTGGAGCGTGACAAGGTGGTTATTGCTGACCACTGACAGAATCAGCGCAAACCTAGGTTAGGAGCGTGCTTACTGGATAACAGAAAGCCGCTATCCAACAAGCTGTCAGTTCATTTTGCCAATCAGTTAAAGGCGCGAGCTAAGGTGCCTTGACCTTGGCAAACGTACTTTACTGAGTTGCTGCAGACGAATACCGATTCACCCGCTTTCAAAGTGATGTGATCGTCTTGGCTAGAAACCGAGATTTCCCCTTCGATACAAAACAAAATCTCTGCGCTGCGCACGAATTGAGTCGTTGCTGTACCTTCAACGGCCATCACTTCAAAACCGAAATCATCCACCGGAATTGGGTAACTAAGCTTGCCTTGCTTATGTACTGGCGCGAGCTTGATTTGTTCTGGGTCAATCGCGTTGAAGATGGTGTTGTCGATAAGCTCAGGAACGTCGATGTACTTAGGTGTTAAGCCAGCACGCAGCACGTTGTCTGAGTTCGCCATGATCTCCAAACCTGTTCCTTGGACGTATGCGTGTGGCGTTTCAGCATGAAGGAACATCGCTTCGCCCGGAGCGAGTTCAATCGTGTTCAACATCAATGGCGAAAATAGACCAATATCGTCCGCGTAATGCTGACGGAAGTCCTGAATATAACCGTAAGCTTCTCGTGCCATGGCAGTTTTCGCAGGGCGCTCTAAGCTTGCGTATAGCTCATTCAAAGCCTGTTGTTTGCGCTCGCCTTCTAACGACATAATTGCAGAGAAGAACACTTTAAGACCTTCACTGTTTGGTGTCGCTTTCAGTGCGTTGATTTCAGTCTCTAGAGCAGTGATGTTCGCTTGTTCAAACAGAGATAAGATCTGCTCAATTGGGCGGAATCCGTTCATCGCTTTGTAAAATGTCAGCGCATAAACCAACTCCGGTTTGTGGTTTGGATCTTTGTAGTTACGGTTTGCAGCATTAAGTGGAATGCCTTGTTCGTTTTCACGAGCAAAGCCAATTTCCGCTTTGTGCTTACTTGGGTGTACTTGGATAGACAGCGGTGTTTCAGCTGCCAGTACTTTGAATAGGAACGGCAGTTCACCAAAACGTGCTGCGGTGTAATCACCCAGCGATTGCGTTTTGTTTTGGTTGATGACTTCTGACAGCAGTTGTTTGGTGTCAGCAAGCTTTGAACAACCGTTTGGATGAGCACCCATCCAGATTTCTGCTTGTGGCTCGTTCGCTGGATTGTCGATGCCGAATAAATCATGAATCGACGTGTGGCTACCCCAAGCGTAGTTTTGAATCACATTGTCCAGTTTGAATAGAGCATGTTGCATGGCGATATTCTCTTGATTGGAACGAAAGAAGAGGAGAGGCTTGCTCCACAATTAGAGCAAGCCTGAGTCGGTTTGGACGGGTTATCTAGTTGATGACCTTATCCTGATAACCGGATTAGAATTTCACTTGGAAAGATTTAACCTGACACGGTTTCAGCGTGCCGAACGATGCTGTCTCTACCTCATTTGGTAGCACTTTCTCGTCTAGCTGTGTTTCTTTCCATGACGTTACTTCTGAAGCAAACGTCACTGTGTCGTTAATCACTTCGCTCTCTGATGGGTTGTAGACGCGCAGGATGAGTGCATCCTCGTCTTCCGCCTTCTTCAGTACGCTCAGTACTGCGCCTTCTAGCGATTTGTTTAGCAAGCTGTGCGTTAGCGGTAAATTTTGCTCGCCTACGTTCAGCTTCATCGCGTTGTAAGGAATCTTGTTGTAACACTGGATTGGAGTCACGTTGTCACGCGCCGCTGCCATTACGTTTGCTTCGATGTGGTTGCCCGCGAAACCGAATAGTGCGAACTCACAAACGATCTTGCCGCGTACTTGTGAATCTGGCGTCGGGATCTTGATACCAGATGGACGACCCGGACGAAGCAACAGCTCTTCTTTACCCAATACGCCGATACCACGCAGAAGGGTTAGGGCGAATGTGTCACGCTCTTCATTCTCTTGGCTTGAAATCACTTCAAACTCACGCAGACCGTTGCTCATTAGCGCCATACCACCTTGTGCGTTTTCAACCGCAGCAAAGTTCATTAGCTGGTAAACCGGCACTGGTGCTTCTTTCCAGCCGTCTGCTTCCCAGTTCGCCATTTCTGGATCGTTCGTTGGACGAGTGATCAAACCGAACTGGTTGTCCGCTACTACGGTTTCAGACACAAACGGTGTTGGTACTAATACACGAACACGGTGGTCGTCGGCTTGGTTGTCCAACTCCATGCGAACTTCAATACGGCGTGTACCTTGTTTTAGAACCACCTGGCAGTTCACGTCTAGGTAACCGTTTTGACCTGTGCGCTCTTCACGTTGTTGTAGGTTCTCAGGTAAGTTCATGCGCAGCTTGATGGTTGCCACAGATTGGAAACCTTCGTGCTTCACATTCACTTCTGCATCGAATTCGTCTGAGTACAGTAACCACTCTTTACGAGAAGGTGAGTAGTCGTATTCATCACCATCGTCAGAGCCGTCTTCAATACGCAGGGCTTGTTCGTAAAGGTGCTCTGTCTCTTTGTCGAAGATGTTCAGAGTGCCGTTTGCGTTTACGTTGATGCGGTAGAATTCGTTCTCAAGAAGGAACCCCTTCTGCTCCGCCACTTTTTGCGTGCCTTTCTCATTCGCTTGAATGTGTAGGGTCGTGAAGCCCATTGCTGGCACAGTGTGCTTGATTTGTATATCGTATTCGATGAACGGGTCGTAGTTACCGTAGTGAACGATTTGACGGTCAATCTTACCTGGGTCGATTACGCGTTGATCTTGGATGAAGTACTCAACTGGCGTGCCGTTTTCATCAAACAGGTTGAACTGTTCTGCACGGATAGTGATGGTGGTGTTTACCACTTCTTCACGAGCGTATGGCGATAGGTTGAATAGTGCTAGCTTGTCGCAACCTTCGCGCGCTGGCATGTGGTCAACAATCTTACGTTTGTAGAAGTTGATCAGGTTGGTCGCCATGTCGTCAGCAAGGATGTAACGGTTCAGGATCTCTGCGTGTACTTTGTCTGAACAGCAGCAGCCAATCGAGTCGTGAGCGTGGTTCTTCATGCTCTCTTTCCACATCTTCTCGATTAGACCGTGGTGGTATTCAAAACCTAGTGTCCATGCGATAGACGCTAATGGCTCAAGGATGTTTACGATCTTGTTTTCTACTTCTGCGTGGATCAGTTTGATGTCCATACGCGTTGAAGAAATAGTACGGTGAACACGCATGTATTTACCGTCGTTGAACTCGCCTTTAATGGTATCAAGCTGATCGCGCTCGGCTTCAATACGCTCGAACACTTCTTCAAAGCGGCTCATTTTGAATTCTTTGTCTGGGTAGATTTCACGTAGCTTATCCATCACCTCGAAGATGTCTTTTTGGATAGGCATTTGGTCGTGACCGTTTGGTAGTAAGATGTCTTTTGTTACCGACGGTTTTTCCAGCACTGGGAAGTATTTATCTAGACGCGCGCGCAGACCTTCTTCGTCTTGCGGTAGGTATTTACCAATCGCGTAGCCCAGTGGCAGTACTTGCGCAGAGACTTCGCTGCCATCGTTTGATTGCCACAAAAACTCGGTTTTATTTGTGCCGTGACGCTCTGAACAACCACGCCAGAACATGGCGCGATTGATGCCAAAACCGTTGTAGATAGCTGGCAGCTGAGAGCTCATAGAGAATGAATCTGGTAGGTAACCAATCTTCATTGGCTCGCCTAGCGCTAGACAGTCACGTAATCCGTAAAGCATGTTACGTACGATTGATTCGCCAGATACTTGCATTGTATCCGTTTGAGAGTACCAAGGGCCAACAATCAGTTTGCCTGCTTGTACTAGCTCACGTACGCGCTCTTTGTTTTCTGGCTTGATTGCGAAGTAATCTTCCAGAACTGCGGTTTGACCGTCTAGAACGTAGTATTTGTAGTCTGGATCGTTTTCCAGACGAGTCATGATTTCTTCCATGTTGTTCACTAGCAGAATGCGAGACTCTTCTGTAGTGAAGTACCATTCACGATCCCAGTGCATGTGAGGAGTAATATGAACGCGAGATGTAGTCATAACTTTTACCGTCTTAGGCAATAATTGCCGTTAATTTGTTTTAAATTTGATTGTTTTCTATTCGTTTTTACGGCATTTTTGCTTGCCGACGAATATTTAGGGCGCAGAAATCCCACGCCCAAAGTTTGTGTTGAGCGAATCTATGAATGATTCGAATTAATGCTGAGCAGCAGCCTCAGTGACAAATTTGCCCTTTTTTACTGCGTGTGCTCGCCACATGATGAGAGTGATGGTCGAGATAGTTGCACCAATCAGCGCAGCGCCAAACCAGATTGCCGCAGCAGTGAATGCGCCTAGACCTGCATCGTGTAGTAGGAAGATTGAGAAGATACCGGCACCTGGAGTCGATAGACCTACGCCAGCAGCACCCACCATTGCGCCTGTTACCACAGAGCCAAGTAGGAACGAGCCAATAACGCGGATTGGGTCTTCGATAGCCATCGGAATTGCACCTTCAGTGATGCCCGCTAGACCAAGTAACCAAGTCGATTTACCCGTCTCGATTTCGAAGTCTTTGAACAGGCGAGGTGCAAGCATGGTTGAAGCCGTTACTGTGAACGCAGAGACCATTTTCACCGAACCGAAGATAGCGTATGGGCCGTAAACACCGTTCGCCATTGCACCCAAACAGAATGCGTAAGCGGCTTTGTTAACTGGACCACCAAGGTCGAACGATACGAATAAACCAATTACTGCGCCTAGAAGTAGGGCGTTGGTGCCAGACATGCCGTTTAGCCAGTCCGTCAAACCTTGGTTTAGCCAAGCAACAGGTTTACCGATAACGAACAGCATCAGTGAGCCAGCAACCAAAGTACCGATAACCGGGTATAGGTAGAAGGTTAGGAAGCCGTTGAACGCTGGGTTCAAACGTACGTTCTCTTTTACCCAACGCATGACGTAACCAGCAATCAAACCACCGACAACACCGCCAAGGAAGCCAGAGCCGATAAGGTTCGCTGCAATACCTGCGGCAAAGCCTGGACCAAGCGCTGGTTTATCTGCCAATGAGTAAGCGGTGTATGCTGCTAGTACAGGCACCATCAATGTACCTAGTAGACCACCACCTAGCTTGCGGTACATCCACAGCCAAGAGCCTTCTTCTGCATACAAATCTTGTAGGTTGAACATTTGTGCCAATAGCACGGCAACAGCAAGTACGGTACCGCCAGCAACGATAAGAGGAACGGCGTAAGAGATACCTGATAGCAGTGCTTGTTTCAGTTCAGTTTTAAGTGGTAGCTTTTTCGGTTTGTCGTTGGTTGCAACTGCAGCGTCTGCACTTCGGCCTGCTTTACCTGCTTCAACCGCTTCGTTAAGAATGCGCTCAGAGTGTTTGATTGGCTCTGCTACTGGCACTTCTACACGAGGAATACCGTCAAAACGCTCTAACTCTTTGATTGCCACTTCAGCCGCGAAAACGACCGCTGTTGCACTGTTGAGCTGTTCAGCAGTCAAACGATCTTCAATACCGTTTGCGCCTTGCTTTTCAACATGCACGTTGTAACCCAGCTTCTTACCCGTCTTCTCTAGGTATTCTGCTGCCATGTATGTGTGCGCAATACCCGCAGGGCAAGCCGTCACACAAACGATGGTTGGTGCATTTGTATCTAATTGGTCTTGTTTTTCTTCTTGCTCTGCCTGACCATCTAGCAAAGCGAAAATTTGTTCTACATTTGTAGCATTGAGTACCGCTTCACGAACATCGTCATCCACTAACGTTGTGGTCAGTTCGGTCAGCAGGTGCATGTGTGTTGAACCTGCTTCCGCATTTGGAATTGCGATTAGGAAGATCAGGTTTACGTCTTCGTCTTCATCCAGACCTTGCCACTTTAAGTCTTGTTTTAGTGTGGCTACGGCAAACGCCGCCTCTTTTACTGCATCTGTCTTACCGTGCGGTACTGCTAAGCCTTCGCCTAGCGCCGTCGGGCCTTGCTCTTCACGAGCAAACACTGCTTGTAGGTATTCTTCCTTGTTATGCAGTTTGCCTTGCTGGTCTAGCTGGTCGGCAAGTGCACGAATCGCTGCGTCACGACTTTCGAACGTCGTTTGTAGGTTTATCAGCGATGGGTTTGTAAGAGAGGTTAATTTCATAACTTTTGTCCCATTGTCACATTCGACATTGTTGTGCATTCAACAATGATGTGAATAATACCTTTTAAATACAAATGATCCGTGATCAGGATCGCAGTTGAATTAAAATATGTATTATTGTTGTATTGTTTTGGCTTGTTTTTGTATGTCGATATGCGAACAAGTGCTTGTCATGTTGACCTGAATTCGTATTATAGAGCTCATAAACCAAGTCTTTCTTGCAATGATAGTTCACTCCAGTGTGCTCGGTTCTTGAGTTGTCTCAAACAAGTTCACTTGAATGGTCATTTGTATTGTTTTTATAGAGGTAAACATGGCAAGACTGCCAATGTATCGCCAGATTGCGGATGCGATTCGCGAGAAGATCAGCGATGGCGAATACAAAGTAGGAACCGCTCTTCCTACCGAAGCTCAGTTACGCGAAGAATTTTCTTGTAGCCGAGTCACGGTTCGCCAAGCGTTAAAATTGCTGATTGAAAATGGTGAACTGGAGAGTGTGCAGGGTAGTGGTACCTATGTGAAAGAGAACAAGGTTAACTACGACATTTACCAACAGACCAGCTTTGCAGAGAAGTGGGCGCACCTAAATGCAGTCACGCACAGTGATGTGGTCGCGTTCGAGATCACTAAAGCATCGCTCACGATGGCGGATGCGCTGAACATTAATGAAGATGACAAAGTCTTTTACGTGAAACGCGTTCGTTACCTTGATGACAACCCAATCACAGTAGAAGAAACTTGGTTGCCGACAGACATGTTCCCTGATCTCACCTACCAAGTGATGCAAGGTTCTAAGTACCACTTTATTGAGAAAGAGAAGGGCATGGTGATTGATCGCAGTGAGCAAGAAATCATCCCGGTATTGCCACCGCAAGACATTGCAGAGTTGCTAGATATTGATCCAGCCGAGCCGATCATCGAAAAGCGCACGCGTGGTTTCTTACAAGGAGATGTGGTGTTTGAATACAGCCGCAACTACTTCAAATCGACTGATTACAAGTTTACGCTGGTGGCAAAACGTCATAAGTCGTAAGCGCGATATTACGCATTTCATTTTAAACCCGCCACTCGGCGGGTTTTTTGTGTCTTTTCTCTTCCGACCTTCTGCTTGCTATATGTTGAAACTAAGCAACGTTTCGATTTCTTTTAACAAACAAGTGTGATGATTATCCCTGTTTGAAACTCACTAGCGCCGAATTAGTGGAAAATGAAGTTTGAATTTAATCACGATAAATAGCGAGTCAAGAGTCATAATGTGATCGAGATAAATTATTGCGAATTTCTAGAAATGTTCGGATGGGTGCGGAGGTTCAAATTATGTCTATTGACATGTTGCTGAAAGAAAATTTGTTGCTAACTTTCTTTGTCTATTTTTGAGCTACGTTCATTAAAACAAATTGACAGCCATTTAATTGTGATTTGTTGCACAAAAGAGGCGTGCTTGCGCCGTTCCACGACTCTTATTGATAATTAACCCATCGATACCGAACTGTTGATAGGGTTTAAAAATGCTGTATGAATTAATCGACCACGAACTAGTAGATGTTATTAATGACCGCGCTTACCAATGGCAAGACGCAGTTAAAAAGACAACGCAATATCTAGAAGACAAAGGTTACGTTTCTCAGCAATACGCGGATGCCATCATCCAATCGACCGAAGAAAATGGTCCTTACTATGTGTTGTGCCCTGGACTGGCGATGCCACATGCTCGCCCAGAAACCGGTGTCCTAAAAACGGGCTTGGGCATTCATATTTTCCCTTCACCAGTTGATTTTGGTTCGGACCTTGGTCCTGCCAATATTCTTATTACCCTAGCTGCAAAAGACTCTGATACCCACATTGAGGTGATTCAAGCGCTGAGCGAGATGTTTGTGGACGAAGAGAACATTGCAAAACTGGCACAAGCTTCATCTAAGGAACAAGTGCTAGACATAATAAAAGCATACTAAAAGGAACATAACGTGAAAGCAAACATGCGAGCCAATGTGCAAGCCTTCGGGGGTCATTTGACCGCCATGGTGCTGCCAAATATCGGAGCCTTCATCGCTTGGGGCTTTATTACTGCACTCTTTATCCCAACAGGTTGGATGCCAAACGAAGCGTTTGGAGAACTCGTTGGTCCAATGATCACTTACTTATTACCACTGTTGATCGGTTATACCGGCGGTCAAATTGTTGGTGATAAACGCGGCGCGGTAGCCGGTGCCATCGGTACCATGGGTGTTATCGTTGGTGCGGACATCCCAATGTTTGTTGGCGCGATGATCATGGGCCCACTCAGTGCTTGGGTTGTGGTGCAAATGGATAAGCGAATCCAACACCGTATTCCCTCTGGTTTTGAGATGGTGGTGAACAACTTCTCATTAGGTATTGTGGGCATGATCCTGTGTCTGTTTGCCTACGAGATTGTTGGCCCTGCGGTAACTGCGGCAAACTTGTTTGTGAAATCAGGCATCGAAGCCTTGGTGGCGACGGGATTCCTTCCTCTGCTTGCTATCATCAACGAGCCTGCGAAAGTGCTGTTCCTAAATAACGCTATCGACCAAGGTATTTACTACCCATTAGGTCTGCAAGCGGCAGCTGAAACAGGCAAATCTATCTTCTTTATGGTGGCATCTAACCCAGGTCCAGGTCTTGGTATGCTGCTGGCTTACGCGAAGTTTGGTCAAGGTCTGTCTAAACGCTCTGCGCCAAGTGCCATCATCATTCACTTCTTCGGCGGTATTCATGAGCTCTACTTCCCGTACGTGTTAATGAAGCCAATCATGATCTTGGCGATGATTGCGGGTGCTGCAACAGGTATCGCAACCTTTAACCTACTTGATGCAGGTTTGGTAGCAGGTCCAAGTCCAGGCTCAATCTTCTCTTACCTAGCACTAACACCGAAAGGCAGCTTCCTAGCGACCATCGCAGGCGTCACAACTGCAACGATTGTCTCCTTCCTTGTTGCAAGTGCGATTCTGAAGATGAGCAAAGCAGAAGACAAAGAAGACGACTTTGAACAATCAGTCTCTGATATGAAAGACATGAAAGCAGAAGGCACAATCAAACCAGTTGCTGCAGCAACACAAGAAGTCAACAAACCAATTTCATTTGTCGCGTTCGCTTGTGATGCGGGTATGGGCTCAAGTGCGATGGGCGCTTCAACCTTCAAACGCAAGTTAGTTCAAGCCGGGATTGATATTGAAGTGAAGAACTTCGCTATCGAAAAAGTCCCAAGTGAAGCTGACATCGTCGTGACACACGAAAGCTTAGAAAGTCGAGCCATCAAAGCAACAGGCTTGCCAGTGGTAACGATTAAGAACTTCCTCAATGACCCAGCGCTCAATGAGCTGATGGATACGATTAAGCAACAAGCGGTCGCGACTGAGCAACCAGCCTAACAATGCAGTATGGGGTGGCACCTACCACCCCATTTAGGAGAGAAATCATGGTACAAACAACGGCAGCGGTTATCTGTGGCGAGAAAGATGTTCAACTAAGAACCTTTGATTTGCCAAGCATTTCAGCCGATGAACTTCTGGTTAAAAACATTTCAAACAGCATTTGCTTATCCACTTACAAAGCAGCATTGTTGGGTAGCAAACACAAACGCGTACCTGAGAACATTGATGAAGTGCCAGTGATGACGGGTCATGAATACGCAGGTGTGATTGTTGAAGTCGGTGAGAATCTAAAAGACCAGTACAAAGCAGGCGATTACTTTGTTCTACAACCAGCAATGGGCTTGCCTAGTGGTTACTCGGCGGGTTACAGCTACGAAACCTTTGGTGGCAACGCAACGTATTCCATCATTCCTAAAATCGCTATCGACTTAGGTTGCGTTTTGCCTTACCACGGTGACTACTTTGCAGATGCGTCTTTGGCTGAGCCAATGTCATGCATCATCGGTGCTTACCATGCTAGTTACCACACTAAACAATACGTGTACGAGCACGATATGGGCATCAAAGAGGGGGGGGCGTTAGCGCTGTTAGCTTGTGCTGGTCCAATGGGGATTGGCGCGATTGATTACGCGATTAACGGACCAGTGAAGCCAAAATTGATCGTGGTGACGGACATCGACGCCGCACGTTTAGACCGAGCAGAGTGCTTAATTCCGGTTGAGAAAGCAAAAGAGCAAGGCGTTGAACTGCATTACGTGAATACAGCCCAAGTTGATGATCCTGTCACTTATCTGAAAGCGCTTAACGACGGCAAAGGCTACGATGACGTGATGGTATACGCAGCAGTATCGCAAGTATTAGAGCAAGCCGACGAGCTGTTGGGTAACGACGGCTGCTTGAACTTCTTCGCAGGACCTACCGATAAGAAATTTAAAGTACCGTTTAACTTCTACAATGTGCATTACGAGTCAACGCATATTGTGGGCACGTCTGGTGGCTCAACTGGCGACATGGTGGAGTCTATCGACTTGTCTTCACAAGGTAAGATCAATCCATCGTTCATGATCACACACGTTGGTGGTCTGCAAGCTGCGCCACATACGATTTTGAATCAGTTGGATATTCCGGGTGGTAAAAAGTTGATTTACCCGCATATTGACCTGCCGTTGACCGCGATTGATGACTTTTTATCGTTGGCAGACCAAGACCCGTTCTTCGTCGAATTAGACGCAATTTTGAACGCAAACAACTATGTGTGGAATGCTCATGCAGAAAAAGCGTTACTTGAGTTTTATGACGTGGGCTTAACGGTTTAGTTGCAACGAATTTGTGTGGTAGCCTCTGTGCTGCCACATAATGGAGAGGTCATAAGACGTTGTCACGTGAAGATGAATTACTGGAGAAGCTGGACGAGTGCGAAAATGCCACTGCGTTTCTTCAGGTTTCTAACAAAATAATTAACCTCAAGTTAAAAGCACTGCTTCCGAAAGTGTTCGTTCAAGACGACCTCGTGAAGGAGTATGCTGTGGATCCTTTATTGAAAGAAGATGGTCCGTTAGCAACAACCGATGTGGTGTCTAAGTTGATGTTTGCAATGGGCAAGATCTCACTGGAAACTTACGCTGACATTGGGTTGTACGATCAGGTGTTGGAGTTCGCGGTCACTCAGTCGGAAAAGGTCGAGTTTGCCGATGACGTGATTTACGACTTCATTAAAAACCAATCAGTACTCTCTTCCCAGCAAGACAGCTTTTATCTTGAGTCGATCAATCAGCTTAAGTTCTCTTCGTTTGAGTCCTTTTCACAAATGAGATACGAAGCCCTCATCAAAACAGTATTAAAGCTGTCGTGTGAAATGTTGATAGAAAGAATCGAAGGGGAGATAAATCAATAAGGGTTCACCATGAAAGTGAATTTAAACGTCAGTGGTTTTGAGACCGAAGCTACCTTTCCTGAAGCCGACGTAAAGCGAATCCATCAACCTCTTATCGAAAAGTTTACCCGCCTTTATCACGAGAAGCAGGAGCGTATTGTTGTGTTCTTGTGCGCCCCTCCGGGTAGTGGAAAGTCTACGCTAGCAGCCTTTTGGGAATATTTATCAGAACAAGATGAAAACCAAGAGCCACTTCAGGTTCTGCCTTTTGATGGTTTTCACTACCCGAATGAAATCCTCGACAGCAACACCATTGAGCGTAATGGTGAACGTGTTCCACTGCGCAGCATTAAAGGCTCTTACGAGACGTTCAATCTCACGGAGCTTATCGACAAACTGAAACAACTGAAAGTGAAAGACAGTAAGTGGCCTTACTACGACCGCAACTTACATGACCCAGTTGATGATGCCATTCAAGTTAATCGCAATATTGTCGTTGTTGAAGGTAACTGGCTGCTGCTTGATGAACCAGTATGGAAAGAACTGCATCGTTTGGCAGATTTTACGGTGTTTATTGATACCCAAGCGGAGTTTCTACAAGATCGTTTGGTCAATCGTAAAATCCGCGGCGGTACAGACCCAGAAGCGGCATTGGAGTTCTATTTACGTTCTGATGCGGTCAACGTTGATAAAGTTCTGAATCATTCGGTTCCTGCTGACTTATCTTTGTTCCTTAATCAAAACGGCTCGTTCGAAATTCGATAGTTCGTCCACAATCTCAGGAGGTTACCATGGATATCGTGATTGATAGCCACACCCATACTATTGCCAGTGGACACGCTTACAGCACCATTTTAGAGAACGCATTGTCTGCTAAGAATAAGGGGCTAAAACTTCTTTGTACCACCGATCATGCTCCCGAGATGCCAGGAGCCCCTCACTACTGGTATTTCAACAATCAAAGAATTTTGCCCCGCTTTTTACACGATGTAGGTATTCTCCGTGGCGTAGAAGCCAACACGCTGAATGTGAAAGGGGAGATAGACTTACCAGCGTCCTCTGACCAACATCTTGACTGGGTGATTGCGAGTTTCCATGAACCCGTATTCAAGCCAGCAACGGAAGCTGAGCATACCGCTGCCCTGATAAATGCCATTAAAAGTGGCAGAGTGGATGTTCTTGGCCACTTAGGTAACCCAAATTACTCATTCGATATGGAACAGGTCTTGCGCTGTGCCAAAGAGAACAATGTAGCAATTGAAGTTAACAATACGTCTTTGACGGGCAAAAGCCGTAAGGGCAGTGATTCTCGTTGTGATCGCATTGTCGAATTGGGCAAAGAGATTGGCGTTTACTTCAGTACAGGGTCGGATGCCCATTTCAGTGAAGAGATTTCCAAGTTAGATTTGGCAATTGCTTTGCTGGAAAAACATGGTGTTGAAGAAGAGAAGATACTCACTACGTCGACGAGCCGATTCTTGAACTTCTTACTTCTGAGAGGTAAGGCGAGGATCCCTGAGTTCGAAGCACTCTATTGAGAAGCTAGTGCTCCAAATGAATATCGACTAAGAAACATAAACCCGCAATCTGCGGGTTTTGTTCGTTCAGGATAACCCACTACCGGACTACAGTGGTGACTCCACCACAACAAACTTGCGTTCGGCCCTAAGTGGTGCAAACCAAGTATTCTTGTATTTGAAATAGCTCTGTCCGTTGACGACCACAGTTTCTTTAGTGTGAGGCAAGGAGTCTACGATTTCACCGAGTTTGTAAGGGCTTGGCTCTGGTTTCGGCGCTGGTGGTTTTTGATGCACTCTTGCGGTGTTTGATCTTATTGATGGCGCGATAGTTTGTTTCGAATCTGAAGCATCATTTACCGCCGAAGCAGTCCCTACACGGTCATCACGTAAAATGGTGTAGTTACCGCTTGGTGGATAACGAACATACACATAGCGGACACCATCACGACGGTAATAGGAATCATGAACGATGGCATAGGTGACGCCAGCGAAAACGGCGAAGGTCGCTATGCCAACGAGATCGCTATGATAATAGTAATATCGTCCACGATAGGGTGGGTACCAATAACCCGGTCTCACATAGATAAACGACGAATGATAACGCGGTGGCCTAACGACATATGGAGGTCGGTGGTAATAGGGTAGTCTGTAGTAGGGCGGACGGTAATAAGGTGGCCGATTATAGTGGGGCGGCTTGATTGGCCTATAAGTGCGATTGACGGAATGTAAATCGTGTTTGTCTCCCGGCTGGGTGATCGGTTTTACGGCTGGCTTCATTTGCTCTTGCGCAGACACGACTGTAGGCGCACACAGCCAGAGAATAGCGGTTGTTATGACCCAGATGCTTCTCATAATGCTTTCCTCCGCCGTTTGGAGTCTCGAAGCGGTAATCAGTAAGTTTAGCTCACCATAACGTTGTTTGAGATGGGAGTCTAGGTCACGATTTTATGTTTATTTGAGGCTTTTACCTTCGTTGGTTTTCTGCTCTAGCACCAAGAATATGAGTTTTGTCAGCATGGATTGCGCCTCTGGTGATAGCAGTCTTGCTGCTGAAGCAACATCATTTGCGGAGACATTCCCGACGCCTCTGGCATCAAGGGCAATATCTAAATCGGTCAGGTTGAGAGCACGTAATATGGAACGATATTGCGAAAGTTTTAAATCTGACTCGCCTCTCTCAATTCTTTGATAAGTCTTTTCGCTCATCCCTGCGACTTTAGCCATTTGCTCACGTGAGACGCCTTTCATCTTGCGTCGCTTAATAAGGACTTCAATTAATGGGTCTACTTGCATTGGCACTCCTTAGAGGACAGTTTTGTCCTTAACCACGCAATAACCGGACCAGTTTAGCCACCTCGTATTTACCCAAATTGATATAGCGATAAGAATGACGTTCCACAAAAAATTTACGTAATTTCAGTTAGTTTCAGAAAATGGAAAAATATCAGATTTATAAATCAATTTCTGGCGAGGTAGATATTCGCAAAATGCAACGCGTTTTAGAACAACTGCTTGCTGAAATTCGTAATCGCAGTCGTGATATTCGGTTGGACGTCACTTGGTTAACTCGTGAATCACAGAAACGATTAATGAAGTACAAAGAGCTGTTTTTACATCGAGGTTATATTGATCAAGCAGAGTTGGATCAAACCTATGAGAACCTAAGTTCGATGGAGCGTTTAGTTTCAGACATGGGCATAGCGGCATTAACTTACATCATCGACGCACTAGACAAAGAGCTATGATGCTTTGAAATATGGGTTGATTGAAGCAAACCTTATTGAAAAAAACGTTGAACTAAATTACAGACAAACGAAATCCCGCAATACCAATTGCGCTAAATCAAAGTGCTAGAAATCAATGAAAGGAAGGATTCAAATGCTGGGGAACCACACCCAGCATTCGGAACACTCATTTACCTAAGTTTTCGAACCGTAAATCAGTGTTTAGAGGTATGTGAACCGAAACGTGTCGGTACGGAGCGAATAATAACGATATTGATGAATCTAGGCTATGCTCCGGGTTTCTAACACCTCTCAACAAAGTGTACATTTTCATGTACACCTCAAAAATTGAGTGCCAAAGCTCACTTCTTAAGCTCTATAACAACAAAAGGCTAAATAATCGGCGGTTTTACAACATATCTTTTGCATCAACTGATAGTTGTTAAAATATATGGCTATAAGATGGAGCTTTTGCTTTTCAATCGTCCTATTTATGCCTTACAATCCTTACGAACCAAATCCATTCAGCAGAGAATGGGATTGACGAAAATGGATGCGCTGATTTTGCTTCGAACCCAAAGTGAGACATTCCGTTAATCGAACTCTGCCCGGAAATGATTCCCTACATCCCCAATGTACTCAGACAGGATAGATCCGTCTTGAGTCTAGGCTTCTTGCATCCTGAATTGCTGTTTAGCATCGAATTCATTGGCTGCAAAGTAGGGCGTTTCCGTAGATCGTGCTTCGAACCAAAAGCACGATAAGTCAAAACAAAACGGATTAAATTTAGAGGTATTAACCGTGAACCTAAAACTTGTCGGCAGCTCCCTGATCGTTGCAGGTACTGCTCTTGGCGCTGGTATGCTTGCTATACCAATGGTGCTTGCTCAATTCGGCCTCCTTTGGGGCACTCTTCTTATGCTGTTCATCTGGGCGGGTACCACTTACGCTGCGCTTCTTCTATTGGAAGCAAGCTGTAAAGCCGGTGGTGGCGTTAGCATGAACGCGATTGCTCGTGAAACCCTTGGTAAAGGCGGTCAGTTTGTTACTAACGGTCTTTTGTACGCACTGCTTGTTTGTCTTTTGATGGCGTACATCATCGGTGCTGGTGACTTGGTACAAAAAGTGACGGCGTCAATGGGCCTACCACTTTCTACTATTTCTAGCCAAGTTGGCTTTACTGTTTTGGTTGGTCTAATCGTATCGGCGGGTACCGGTGTGGTTGATAAGCTAAACCGTGGCTTATTCATCGGTATGATTGTCGCGCTTGTTCTTACGCTATTCTCTCTTGCGCCAAGCGTATCGTTTGAAGGTCTAAGTGAAGTCGTGAACGCAGACAAAATGGCATTGATCAAACAAAGCTCAGTTCTGTTCACAAGCTTTGGCTTCATGGTCGTGATTCCTTCTTTGGTGACTTACAACAAAGAAGCGAGCAAGACCCAACTGCGCAACATGATCATTGTTGGCTCGACGCTCCCTCTTGTGTGTTACCTACTGTGGTTGTTTGCAGTAGTGGGTAACTTGCCACCACACGAACTTATCCAGTTCTCAAACGTGTCTGAGTTGATCTCTGTTCTTGGTCAGCAGTACACAGGTCTTGAGTTCATTCTGTCTATGTTTACTGGTTTGGCACTGCTGACGTCTTTCTTGGGTGTGGCAATGGCGCTTTACGACCAAAATGCAGACCTTCTAAAAGCAAGTAAGCCAGTGGTATTCGTGACGACGTTCATTCTGCCGTTGCTTGGCGCGGTATTTGCTCCAGAGCACTTCTTAGCGATCCTTAGCTACGCAGGCATCATCCTTGTATTCCTAGCGGTGTTTGTTCCACTATCGATGACCATGAAAGTACGTCGTGTTCCTGTAGAAGACAACAGTGTGTACGAAGCTGGTGGCGGTGCGATGGGTATGAGCATGATCTTCCTATTCGGTTGTTTCTTGCTGTTCGCTCAAGCGGTATAAATCGACTTTACGAACACACAAATTGAATCTAGAAAGCTGCTTGTCTATAACTGGGCAAGCGGCTTTTTTGTACGGAATTGTTAGTGCTGCATCAGCGGTGTGTATGGCCTGACCGTTGCCTGATAAATCGTGATGATATTTGACCTTGAGATGAAACTGTCTCGCTACAGGCTGACATGGTTTGCGAGCTCTCTCTTTATGATGACTAACAAGTTATAAAGTAAAGGGGAACCGAGTGTCTAAGCGATTTTCTTTCACAGTCGTTGGAATGATGCTTTCTTTGGGGATGTTCAGTGCTGAAGTGATCGCACACCCTAAACATCACCACAAACACGGACATCATCACAAGCACAAACATAAGCATAAACACAAAAAGGTTGTGGTGGTGAAGCACAAGCGACCGAAGCATCACTACTACCATTACAAACACATTCCACCACGCAGCACCTATATTCAGATTGGCAATTTTACCTACCTAAAAGTGGATGACTTTTATTACAAGCGCTCGAAAGATCGCTATATACATGTGGTCTTGTAAGCAAACAAAAAAACAGCGAGCACTTTGGCTCGCTGTTTTGCTTGTTGTTTGATGAAGTTTGTTCTGGGTTAAAGAGGAGAAGTTAGACCGTAAAGCGGTTTAGAATCTCGTCTTGTTTACGAACATCTCCATGTTGGGCTTGCATTGCATCGTTGGTGCGGTTTGCTGAATCAGCAACTTGGGTCGACAGATCTTTAATGTTAACCGTGTTGTTGTTGATTTCTTCCGCTACCAAGCTTTGTTCTTCAGCTGCTGATGCAATCTGCAAATTCATGTCAGAAATACGTTGGATTGCATCGCGAATACGTTGCAGGGCGTCATTAGCGTGTTCTGCTTTCTCTACCGCTTCTACTGCGCTGCCTTTACTTTGGTGCATAGCGCTAGCCACAGAAGAGGCTCCAGATTGAAGCTGTTCGATCATACTGCGGATTTCGGTCGTGGATTCTTGAGTTCGCTGCGCCAGAGTACGAACTTCGTCCGCTACGACTGCAAAGCCGCGACCAGATTCACCTGCACGTGCTGCTTCGATTGCTGCGTTCAGTGCCAGTAGGTTGGTTTGGTCTGCGATGTCGTTGATTACTTTTAGAATCGTTTCGATGTTTGCCGTCGCTGATTCAAGACCTTGTACTTCCTCAACTGCTTGATCGATGCTGTCTGAAAGCAGGTTAATCGTCTCTGTAGATTCATTCACGATAGAAGAACCTTGCACCGTTGCATCATCTGCTTCTTTCGCTGCACTTGCCGCGCCTTGTGCGTTGTTAGCAACTTCTGTCGCAGTCACTGACATCTCGTGCATTGCTGTCGCCAACTGTTCAAGCTCTTGCAGCTGAGTTTGAATTGCAGAAGCAGAATCACGAGCGCCTTCAGCGGTAATTTGCGTACCACTTAGGATCTGATCAGAAATGCTCTTCGATTCGATTATTTGGTGCTGCAAGTTCTCCATAAAGGTGTTGAAACCTTTTGCTAGTTCAGAGAATTCTTGATCGGTATTGGTATCCAAGCGCTGCGTCAAATCGCCTTTGCCTGATGCTACAGCTTGGATTGCGGTGTTTAGCTCATCAAGAGGGCGCATCAAGGTACGGATAAGGATAGTCAGCGCGATAATAGAGGCAATAACGGCAATCAATGAGTAGATGATTGCGCTATTGCGCAGTGTGTCGATCGCTGAGTAAGCGATGCTCTCATCAACAACTGCACCTACATACCAGTTTTCACTTGGAATGTGGGTTAGGCTGACCATGAATTTGTCGCCGTTCATCTCTATGTGTTGAGCTCCTGGTGCTAGCTCTACTTGTGGTAGGTAACTTGATAGTTTCTCGCCGTTGTATTTGGCTTCTGGGTGCGCGATCGTCGTGCCATCTGCCGTTACAAGGAAAAGGTAACCCGCATCAAATAGGTTTACTTGGTTAACCAAGTCAGAAAGGGTGGTTAGCTCCATATCGTAAAACATGGCTGCGAGAAACTGGCCAGCTTCGCGCACTGGAGTACCGATAGAGATGATCACTTTCTTAGAAGAAACATCCACGTAAGGATCGGTGACAACAAGCTTGTTTTCTGCTTTTGCTGATACAAACCAAGGGCGAACACGAGGATCGTAATCAGGGCCGGCTTCCCAACCGTCGTCGTTTTCAATCACGAATCCGTTGCTGTCGTAAGCATAACCTATGGCCAAGAAGCTTGATTTTGGCATTGGTTTCTCTAGCACATCTTTCACGTAATCGTGGTCGCTTGGGTTAATTTCAATAATCTCAGTCATGGATTGAGCGAGTTCTTTCTTAGCGTTCATTTCCGATTCTACCGTGTTCCCCACACTGGATAGGATCTCACTCACGCTGGTATCAATGTTTTCTTCGATCTGTGAACGGATGGTCATAACTTGTTGTGTCGACAGCAACGCCACAGTCACAAGCAATAAAATAGAAGAGGCGGTGACAACCTTATGTCTGAATTTCATACTTTTCCCTCTCGAGTCTCCCGGCTGGTTTACTCTGCTTGTACCTCTTATTTGTTGGGTACATTCGGCAGAAGTGAACACACTATTGTGTTTGTTATTTTTGTTATCGACAGATTAATCAGAAACCTGAAGGTTAATTTCGACTTTGGTTATCAAAATGCGAACAAAAGGCGAGTTGTTTTATAAAGTTGTGAGATTGATCTTATTTGTTGAACCTCGCCATCAAACTGTTAAAAACATAAGAGTGGTATCACTGAGCCTTATAGAAACAAGTCTTATCTTGGGTGTCTAACTAATTTAAATAGATGAATTTGAAATGATATTTATAAGTTATGTATCAAAAATGAGACGTAAAGAAAGTGAGGGAAGAACCAAAGAATATGGTAAGTCTGAGCTAAGAAAACAAACTGATGTTACAAATACAAAAAAGGCCCCGACAGAGCGGAGCCTTTGTAAGATGCATGATTTTAGAAAATCAAATGAGCTATACCGGCAATAACTGGTAGCGTAATCAGCGTACGTAGAATGAAGATAACGAACAGTTCTACGATGTTTACTGGAATCTTACTACCTAGAAGCAGTGCGCCCACTTCTGACATGTAGATAAGCTGAGTAACTGACATAGCTGCAATCACGAAGCGAGTCATCTCGTTGTCGATTGATGCCGCTAGGATCGCTGGGATGAACATGTCCGCAAAGCCGACTACGATAGTTTGAGATGCTGCCGCTGCTTCAGGGATTTGTAGCAATTCTAGGTAAGGGATAAATGGCTGACCTAGGATTTCGAATACCGATGTGTATTCAGCAATGATCAGCGCAACAGTACCAAGACCCATAACCACTGGCAGTACGCCAAAGACCATGTCGATTGCGTTGTGTACGCCTTCTTTAAATACTGAGCGTACTGAAGTTACTTGACCAGCACGTTTCAGTGCGAGATCCATACCCCAAGAGAAAGTTGTGTGACCTGCAGGTACTGCGTCTGCGTCTTTCTTCGGCTCGCTGCCGTCCATGTAGCGGTCTTTCTTTAAGCTCAATGGTGGAAGGCGAGGAATGATGATCGCTGCGATAACACCTGCCAAACAGATTGCGCCGTAGAAAGGCAGGAATAGGTGCTCCAATTGAACCTGAGCAAGTACCACCAAGCTGAACGTAATAGATACTGCAGAGAACGTCGTACCTACAACCGCTGCTTCACGCTGGGTGTAGAAGTTGTTTTCATACTGCTTACTGGTTAACAGAATACCGACACTACCATCGCCCAACCAAGAAGCCATACAGTCGATAGCACTACGGCCAGGAAGGTTGAATACAGGGCGCATTACTTTACTTAGAAGTGCACCGAACAGTTCTAGTAGACCGAAGTTAAGTAGTAGAGGCAGTAATAGGCCTGCAAAAATAAATACCGCAAACAGCGTTGGTAGAAGACCAGTAAGCACAAGACCACCAGTGTTTTCTTCCCAAATCGCTTTTGGACCCACTTGGAAAAAAGTCATCAGCACAGCTGCGCCACCGATTAGGCGAACCATTAGCCAAAGTGGAGAAGGATTAAATAGGCCGTTCAAGAAACCATTACGTAGGATTGCTGCTGGCTTGAAAATTTTGCACAGAACAGAAGCTATAGCCATGAAAGCAACAATAGCGGTCACGATCGCAATTAAGGTATCGCCAAGAACCGCAGGAATGACTTTTGCCATTACCGCAACAGGGATTGTCAGGCCGCCATCGTAAGAGATTGGAGCCATGAAAAGTAGAAGACCGATTAGGGATGGGATGAAGAACATCCAAAAGTTGCCCTTAGGCGCTTCAGCAGCATTGGTGTTGTTATGCATTTTTTGTCTCGTGTTACTACTAGTCAATACTCGCCATATTCCATGACATAAATATTCACTAAACATCCGTATTTAATCACAGTGTACGGAGATTACCCGCAAACTGTATCCTTTGCAATACTATTCATTAAATACATCTAGTTATTCAGCCGTTTTTTCGGTCAATTGAATCAAAACTAGAATCTTGTATATGAATTTGTTGCTCGTGTTAGAAAATTGTAGCACGCAAGCCCCTCTGAGCAGCTTGTTAAACGGCACAGTGTGACCAAAGCAATAAAAAGCCTAGCAAATGTGATTCGGATCTCAAGGCGAAAGCGGTGTTTTCTCCCAGTAGTGGCACAATTTTTAAGGGATTAAAGAACAAATAGCTGAATTAGAGCTATCGAAGGGATTCGTTTAAAGGAGAAGGGGTAGCAGGGAGAGTATAAGAGTGACGGCTTAAGTCGAATGCTTAAACCGTCATATTACATTTAGGCTGTTTGATTACGATTGAGTAGGTACAAGTAGCACCAATATGCGATGGCGATAACAAATGCCAGAAGCGCAGGGAAGGCCAACGCATACAGTTCATAAACGTTAAACAAAGCCGCACCAGCAGTACCACCTAACAAGAAACCTAAAAAGATAAAGATGAACAGCTTGGCTTTACGTCGATCAAATTGACGGCCACGTAAGCTCTCTCCAATCATAATACCTAGGTCGGTAATGATGCCGGTCATATGCGTCGTTCGTACCACAGCGCCACTGAAGGTCGTGATCATCGCGTTCTGCAAACCACATGCAGCAGAGGCGAGGTACTGACCATATACATTGCCTTGTACCAAAAAGCCTAAGCTCAACAGTAGCAAGCTGCCTTCAATACAAAGTGCAACACCGTAACGGCGGCCAAGTTTGAGGGCGCTACTTTCAATAAAGAATCCGCTAAACGCAGAGCCAATTAAAAAACTGAATACAATAAAGAGCAGGTGGATGGTTGAGTCCACACCTGTTAGTAAGCTGTTCCCTAGCTGAGTTACTGTTCCGGAAAGATGCGTTATCGCTTGATGTTGAAAGCCGAGAAGACCCACGGCATTGACGCAGCCTGCGAGAAGAGCAAGCAAAAACGCGCCATATTCCACCCAACGAGGAAGTCTGGAAATCACAATAAAACCTCACCAAATGTTAGGAGCAGATTATAGCGCTCGTGGCGCGGAACGAAAGTACTTCTGCTATTACGCGGTTGATCATTCTCAATAAAGTCTCAACTTTTGTTGAATGTTCTGTCCGTATCGAGAGTTAATAAGCGTATCGAAAGTAAATAGACGAGTACTGTGTCATTGTTCTGATTGGGGCTGTTTTGTGCTTAACCAATGTGTTCCATGGTGCAATCAAAGCTTACCCAGCCGTGTTTTCGTTGTTCGTAAATAGAGACCGTTGGTTCTGCAAATTCTTTATTGTTAAACAAGCCCATCGGAATCACAGCGTAATCTGGTGCGTCCGACAAGAGTAAGCGCATGGTCGTACCGCACGCAGGGCAAAACTCGTATTGAACTTGATTGCCTGAATCGGCAATCCGAATGTAACTGGTGACCTCACCATCAAGGATGACTTGGTCTTTGTTGAATCGAGCTTGAACGCCGAATACGCTGCCAGTTCGCTTTTGGCATTCGAAGCAGTGACAGATAGAAGTGCGAATGGGCTCTGCCGTGCAACGCAGTTGGACTAAGCCACAGGCACACTCGCATGTGTGGGTGATTGTTGTCATCGTTATTACCTATTGGTTGCCCACCAAACAGTTTAGTTTAATTTTGAAACACTTGAGTCAAATCGAACGAGTAGGCGTTGAGGTCTTCACGGGGGAATTGGTATATACTCCGAACATAATTAAGAGAACAAGAACACAAGGAAGTCTTCATGGCTCGTAAGAGAATCCTACCAATCCCTCTCATTCTACTGATCCCAATCGTACTGTTAGCCGTGGTGATCATTGCGGGCATTTACCGATTTAGTCTGTCCGATGAAGAGATTATGGCGAAGTTTCCTCAAGCGCAGGCACAATCCAATCCTATCGTGGCCGAAGTTCTGGGGATTCAGTCACGAAATCCGTGGACGGTTCAAGTTCCTGAGCAAGGTGCGGTAACGTTTCTAGAAGATTGGGATAAAGAGAACGGCTTCCTAAAAGGTCAATACGACGCTGGCGGCACCAGAGGTGAAGTGCTGGTTCCTACCGAGTTTATTGCTCAACGCGACATCAATGAAACCCCTTGGATTGTCGCGCCGATGATTGTGACGACACAAGGCTCTGGGGCGTTTTATTACATCGGTTTGTTCAAATTTGATGCTGTGCCAAGCCGAGTAGTGCTATTGAACAGTGTTTTCATTGGTGACCGAATTCAGATGTCTTCTTTGAAGTGGGAGAGTGATACGCAAATTTCGCTTTCTTATCTTCAACATGGCGAAGATCAAGCGATGGCAGAACAACCAAATCAATTGAATTCAGCGACGCTTAAACGTGTAGGTAATAACCTACATATGCAACAGTAATGAATTTTTTTGTCTTCTGTAAAAAATAAGTGTTTTCTGCGCTAGATCTCGTAATTTCATAGTGATTTCTTATGCGGGAATGCATAAGCTATGAGCCTTGTTATAAAGGAGATAGTAATTCCCGTGTCTACAAATGAAATTACAACAAGACGGTTGCCGAATCTGACAAGTCGTAAAGCGCTACTGTTGTACTCCTTGCCAGTATTAGTTGCGATTGGTGTTTCCAACTCTCTCAAAGAGTCTTCCCTTACCAAAACCATCGCATTGAACCTGCCAGAATCGCAGGTTGTCGAAAATATTCTTGATGCGACAACAGCAGAAGTTGTCACTCCACCCAATTTTGAATACCAAATCCAGGCAGGTGATAACCTGAGTACCATTTTCAGCCAACTGGGCTTCGGCTACAGCTCGTTGATGAAAGTGATGGAAACGGATTTGAACTTCCTTGCTCTTGATACCCTGAAACCTGGCAACACATTGCGTTTTTGGCGTGATGAATCGACAGGTGAGCTACAAAAGATGGAGCTTCAGTTTTCCATTGCCGATAAAGTGGTTTACCACCGTAATGACGATGGCAGCTACGATTTCTCAGACATCTCAATCCCAGGTGTGTGGAAACAAGAGCCATTGGTTGGTGTGATTCGAGGCAGTTTCTCGTCATCTGCAAATCGCTTAGGCTTGAGCTCAGCTGAAATCAGCCAAGTAGTTAACCTGCTAAAAGAGCAAGTGAACTTCGGTAAAGATTTACGTGCTGGTGACCGATTCGAAGTGGTTCGCCGATCTCAAAGCATTGATGGCGTACCCACTGGCAAGAACGAAATAGAAGCAATCAAAATTTATAACCGTGGTCGTGAAGTTACCGCTTATCTTCATACCGATGGTCAATTCTATAACGCGAAAGGCGAGAGCCTACAGCGTGCCTTCCAACGTTATCCTGTCAGCCGTAGCTGGCGTATCAGCTCTGGCTTTAATCCGACACGTCTTCATCCTGTAACTGGCCGTGTTGCACCGCACAACGGTACGGACTGGGCTGTGCCTATTGGTACACCAGTAGAGGCGACCGGTGACGGTACTGTTATCATGACGCGTAAACACCCATATGCGGGCAACTACGTGGTGATTGAGCACGGTAGCAAGTACAAAACGCGTTACTTGCACCTTAGCAAGATCCTCGTGAAGAAAGGCCAAAAGGTTTCTCGTGGTCAACGTATTGGCCTATCTGGTAAAACAGGGCGTGTGACAGGTCCGCACCTTCACTATGAGTTGATCGAATACGGTCGTCCGGTGAACGCAATGCGTGCCAACATTCCTATGGCGAGCTCAGTGCCTAAGAAGGAAATGGCAAGCTTTGTCGCTAATCGAGACGAGATGGACAAACTGCTGAAAGACAAAGAAAAAGCAGTTTTATAAAATACAAAAAAGACCAAACATTGTTTGGTCTTTTTTATGCGCTTTTCACTTGTTTTTCGTTGATGATACTTATCAGTTCATTGACGTTGTGTGGCCTCGAATAGAAATAACCTTGGATATGATGGCACCCCATCTCTATCAGTTTCTGTAAGGCTCTGTCGTCTTCAACCCCTTCCGCGATCAAATCCACTTCTAACAATTGTGCTAATTGGGCAATGAGCAGCACCACTTGTTCTGACGTAGTGTTCGCCAACATATTTCTCACAAAGGTGGCATCAATTTTAATGCTGTCGATAGGGTAGTTATGGATGTAGTTCAGACTAGAATAACCCGTACCGAAATCATCGAGTGCAACTTTAAAGCCGAGATAACGAAGTGAGTTCAGAACCATCTGTTCGCGACCACTTTGCGATAATAAAACCGTTTCGGTGAGCTCAATAACAAAGTCAGTCGCTTGGTGATCGTATTTCTCTAAAATACGCGTCAAAAAGTTCATGTAACGGTTTGAATCAACCAGTTCGTGTGCCGAACAGTTGATAGAAAGCTTCACCTTGTAGCCAAGCTGTCGTTCAAGATCTTGTTTCGCGCGGCAGGCCAGTTCAACAATTCGCTCGCCCAGCTCTATGATCAACCCGGATTGTTCGGCTGCTTCAATAAACTCTACGGGAGAGACACTGCCGTAAACGCTGCTGTTCCATCGCGCTAGGATTTCAAAGTAATCCCAGCGATCACTGGTGATGTCCACAATCGGTTGAACGACGACGTACAACTCTTCGTTTTCATCGATACTCAAACGCAGCTGTTCGCGTAGTGCTTCAATCAATTGTGTTTGGCGATGATAGAGCGCACTTAAATGGGTGTCGTAGTGCTGTATGCGCGTATCCCGGTGCTTTTTACAATCTTTGAGCGCCAGGCTTGCATTGAGAATTAGGTCGTCACTGTTGAGCATATGGACAGGAGCACGAGCAATACCAATGCTGACCGTAAAGGAAATACGGTTGGATTTATCTGAATAACCCGCTTCAATTTTATCTAGAATTTCCTGACAAACCGCGACAGGGTCTTCGTCATAAGTGATGAAGGCAAACTCGTCTCCTGCAACACGGAACGCGTTATTTGGTGACGTTAAGCTCTGCTGAATCGCATTTGCGGTGAACTTGATAATTTGGTCGCCAATGTAGTTACCGTTAATGTCGTTGATCGATTTGAAATTATCGATATCTAAATAGGCGAGGCTAAAAGGGCGCGTTGCTTGTTGTGTGAGTGTTTCTAGTGTGTCTGCCAAGCAACTGCGATTGAGTAAGCCAGTGAGGTTGTCATGCGAGACTTCATAACTCAGTTGGTTAAGCAGTTTGTCAGAGCGTTCGCTGATCCATTTCTCTCTCAAGCTGTGGATGATCACGTTGGCGTAGAAACGGTGATGGAAGATAATCTCTTCGGCTTCAGTTTCACTGATGGAGTGGGTAAATGTTGAGACTAAGATCCCCAGCACTTCTCCTGTATGTGTTTTTAAAGGGAGTCCAATATAAGCTTGAATGCCGAGGTCTTGAAACATTTGGTCTTCAGGAAAGAGCTTGTAAACTTCATCTTGATAGAAGATGAGTTCACCAATGTCTTGTGCGACTTGCTCACAAGGTGTGCCCGCTAAACCATAGCAAATACTGTCCGCAATGGTTCCACCGCTAGAGTTAGAAAGCGTTACCGCACAATGTTGTAGGTGGGCTATCTCAACTACGCAAGTACAGTAGCTTTGAAATTGCTGATGAAGCTCAAGTGTTACTCTGTCGAGTAATGCGCTGCCATTGAGTTTCAGAATTTCATCAAGCAATTGGATACTGTTTTGTTCATGATCCATTGAACATTTCACCCGACGTTGTGTTTTGCCATATCGTGTTTATGTTGGTTTTGTTACACGATCTTTTCTCATTTAATCGATATGCATCACGTTAACTATTGTTTACTTCACGTGATTTTTCAAACTCAACAAGAGCATTATTAGGAAATTTCAACCATAGGGTTAGAGAGGATAGGAGTAACCTCTCATCAAAGTGGTAGTTCATAGAGGGAAGGGTATTAACTCTCTAGTACTGAAATCACCAGAGAGTCATGAGCTCAAGCGCGCTTTTCTTCTTCTAAACGACTCTTTAAATAGTCCAAGAAGAGCTGGGTTCGAGTATGCTGGTAATCGAGCTTAGGGTAATACGCATAGACGGTGGCTTCATCAGCTGTGATGTCTGGAAGAATCGGCACTAAGGCTCCGGATCTCAGGTCCTCTTTTATCATCACGTTGTTTGATAGCAAGATACCCATGCCACGTTTTGCGCCGTGAAACAGAGCTTCTGGATTAGTGGTAGCGAAATTCCCTGAAAGGCTAATGCGTTTCCCACGATTGGTCTTTATTTCTCTTACGGGTTTTTCACCCCAAATCAAAACGTTATGTTGTGACAGTTCTTCAACACTTTGTGGTGTGCCATGTTTGTCTAGGTAACTTGGCGCAGCATAAAACTGAGCCTTGTGTTCGAACAGAGGACTGGCTTTAAAGCTAAGCGAATTCAACTGCTCTAACTCGCGGCTGATGAACAAATCTAAACTGAGTTCAGGTATTTGACCAGGTAGGGTTGTGATCAATTGCAGTTTTATGTCTGGGTATTTTTCCAGAAAGTCATCAAGATAATGCACTAAGAACTTAGAGCCGACGGCAAGCGTAGCGCCAATTTTGAGGAGCCCTGCAGGAGATTGGTTAACGGAACGGGTTTCGTCGAGTACGGACTGCCAAGAGTCGAGTTGCACTTTAGCGCGCTCGTAAAACAAAGCGCCTGCCTCGGTTTGGCTAATGGAGCGCGTCGTTCGTTTTAGTAATTGGACGCCGATCTTATCTTCCAACCACTGGATGCGTTTGCTGATGGCGGAACTGGTGGTATTGAGTTTACGTGCTGCTGCATTGAAACTGCCTTCTTCAACAACGCGAATGTAGCTATTAACACTCTGTATCCAATCCATTCAATTCCATCCTCAGGGGAAATAATCCCTTTCCATTTTGGTTGATTATCATCTTTGAGTAACAAATATACACTGTCTGTCGTGAAACTGTCATGTTGTAAGGAGGGTATATTGCGTAAAACACCATTATTATTGGCGATGATGACCATCGCGACTGGTCAAGTAGGCGTCAGCATTTATCTTCCCTCTTTGCCTCTGATCAGTCATGACCTCGCTTTGCAACAGCATACCGTTCAAAACCTAGTGACTCTTTTCCTTGTTGGTTTCGGTGTTTCGCAGCTGTTTTATGGGCCTTTATCGGATGCCATTGGGCGAAGACCGGTGTTTCTCTTGGGGCAGAGCGTCTACTTGATTGGTACGGTCATTTGTATTGTGTTTGCTGATCATATTGTTGCCCTTGAAGCCGGACGTTTGTTGCAGGGACTTGGGGCGGGTAGTGCCTCCGTGCTTGGACGATCCGTCTTGCGTGATAGTTATGATGGACCGCAGTTAACCAAAGCGCTTTCTTACATATCAGTCACGGCGTCCGTGATGCCGATAGTCGCTCCTTTGTTTGGTGGTTGGATTGCCTATCACATCAGTTGGCATGCAGTTTTTGTTTTCGTGCTTGTTTATCTGTTAGCGATTTTTACATTGGGCTTTGCTGTGCTGCATGAAACACTGCCGTATCCCAAGCGACGCTTTGAACCAAAACGTGTAATGCTGAACTACCTTGAATTACTAACCAATAAACAAGTGATTGGCAGCGCAAGTTACAACTGGCTTAGCTACTTATCTGCTTTGGTTACCTTGTCTCTTTATCCATTTTTGATGCAACAAGAGCTTGGATTAACCGCTGCTGATTACGGAACACTAATGATCGTGCCTTCGGCTGGCTTATTGATGGGCAGTTTGGTGCTTAACTTCATCAACTCACGCTATAAAGAACAACAGATTTTACTGATGAGCTTTGTCATCGTCGCGGCTTCTGGCGTTATGTTACTTTGTTTGCCGTTTAACGTTGTGTCGTTATTAGTGGCGTTCACTTGCTTGAGCTTTGCACAAGGGATGTCTTTTCCTGTGTCAATTAGCCTCTTATTGTCTCCACACAAGCAGCAAGCGGGCGCTGTGTCTGCTTTGTCAGGATCTATCCAGATGTGTTTGGCGGGTTTGTTTGGTGGTTACCTCGTTGAAAGTTGGGTAACAACTCAACATCAATTAGGAGTGTTCTACGTTTTAGTCGCTGTTATTTCTTGCGTTGTTTTGCTGCTCGGGCAGTTTCGTACGCCTTCAAGCGGCTTGGTTCAACCGGAACGTTCATAGTTAAATCTGGTTGCAAGCACTTAAGCTCCTCTCTAAAATGCGCAACCAATTATTGTGTCGTTACCTACACTTGGCTTATGGAAGTGAGCGTTCGACAACACCCGTTAATCGTTAGGTGAAATCATGCAACAAAACGAATTTGAAGCACTGCTAAAAGAAATCTGTCAAAAAGAAAACCTACCTCAAGCGCTAGAGCTATTAAAAGCGTGTGAGGAAGAGGAAGTGGCGCAAGCGGCTGAATCACTGACTGGTCAATTTGGTCTTGCTGAAGTAGAAGGCGAAAAACGTATCTACCACATCACGGTTCAAGCCGATGAATCGGGTGAAGAGAAAGAATTCGTTGAACATGTAATGAATGAAGGTGATCACCTGATCAAATTCGCAGCTTGGTTCTTTGAGACTTTCTTTGAAATCAAACCAAAAGACACGTACAAAGCAGCAGGTAAAACGTACCAACAGCCTAAGCGTTAATTACCGTTCTGATTCGTTAGGATAAAAAATTCTGTAAGTAAATTACAAAATAATTGTGACCTAAGTCTTGTTTTGTGGTTTTTATGGTGTAAAATTACAACATAAACCAGTCAATTACTTCTTAGGAGAAGGTCATGGGTTACGAACTTGGTGGTGTTTACTTTGGCCAAATGATTGCCAAAGATGCGATGCACAAAGCGCTTTACGGTAAAGCGAAGAAGAAAAAGCCTTCTATGTTTGCTCGCGTTATGAAAAAGCTAGCGAATTAATAAGAAAAGCCCCGACATCATGTCGGGGCTTTTTGCATTCTAGGTATCGGTTTTTGAATTCGGAGCTTTAAGCTGTTTGGCTTGGGATCTCAACCACGTTATCTGGCACACTATCCAATCCCTTTTCCGCTAACCACTTTGCCAAGTTATCGGCGCCTCCGATGTACTGACCATCTAACCAAATTTGTGGGACAGTGACTGGAGTTTTCTCTCCGATGATCGCTTTTACTTCTGGGATCATGCGATAAAGTGCTGCACTGTCTTTTACAACGTCATGGTATTTGTATTCCACACCCGCTTCATCAAGCAGTTTTTTGGCTTTTACACAGTAAGGGCAGGTCGCTTTACCATAAACGATGTTGCCTTGAAGTTGGTCTCGTTTGGTCCATTCAGCAATAACAGACTGAACAAGCACACCTCTGTTTAGCGCTTCCCCTTGGCTGACGACTTTGCCTTCAACAACTAGGATAGGGGCGTGCCAAGCACCAAGCTTCAACGGTTCCCACCAGTGAGACAACCAATCTTTCACTTCAAGCTCGACAGGTACGTCTGCTAATTCGTTCTCAAACGTATCTGCAAGAATGTCTTTTGTTAGTGTGCATTCGCCACATGGGATGTTTACTTTAAACGGTCCCCAGCTGCCTGCCCAACGATACAATGTAATTTTGATTGGCTGTGTCATAAGATGCTCCTCATTTCCTTTCCTGAAAATATAGAACCCAAAACCCAAATATTTCTTTCAAATTACTTTCTTTTTTTTGCTTCCCAATGAGTAATGAAAGCAATCGAGCCGATAATGATTGCGGCACCAAGCCAGAGTCGACCCGGTGGAACCCAGTTAAACACTAACCAGCCAGCGAACACGTTAAGTGGTAACTTTGCATGGTCAAAGGGTTGTACAAAAGAGGCGTCCGCTACGGCATAAGCTTTAACAACCGCCCACTGTGCAAGAGCAGTCAGTACACCTGCAGCAACCAAAATTCCCCAGATACTCCAACCTTCTGGCATTGCGAAAGTCGGAACGGCGAGCAAGATATTAAATGGTGTGATCAGTAGAAGCAGATAAACCACCATAGTGGAAGGTGGATCGTTCACTGATAGTTTCTTCACCATTAAAGAATAAGAAGCCCAGAAAAACGCTGCGCCAACAGGAAGCAAGGTTGCCCATGTAAAGGAGTCTGACCATGGCTCAAGGATGATCATCGCGCCAATAAAACCTGTTAGTGTCGCAATCCAACGAGCGACTCCCACTTTCTCTTTAAGAATCAGGCCTGAGCCAACGGTAGCAAAAAGAGGGGAGGTCATTAGCAACGCGATACCTTGCCAAATTGGCACTGGGTAAGCGAGCGCCCACAACCAGAGCTGGATACCGATAACCGCCAAGAAGATGCGCAAAGCGTGCCACCCAAAGTGGTTAGTACGTAGAGACTGACGAATTCCTAATGTTCGTAGATACGGCAAGATAGCAAAGAAAGCTATTGCGTATTGAAACAGTGCAAATGTGGTGGATGACACACCAAAGTGAATGCTCGCAATTTGAGCAAAACTATTGACGATGGCGAATGCCAAACCTGCGGTAAGCATCCAAGATGCCCCTTGGACAGGATGATGATTCAATTGGATATTTCCGGTTTTAAAGAATTATCAGAATCATACGTCCTAATCTGTAGGTAGCCAATAAAAAAATGCCTCCCAGAGGGAGGCGACATTACCAATTCAAAGGACGTGCCTACCGAAGTAGGTACAAAGAACGAGAAGCACAAACGCTGCCATGCATTTGCTCGATCTAAGTATTGCAGCTAGTGTGCCAACTTTTAATTTATTGATTTTAAAGGGCTAGATCGGTATTGCTTGAGATAAACTAGAGGAAATGCACTAACTTCGGGATCTGGTGCATTAAAAGAGGGCAAGTTCTTCGTCAGTTAATGCGATCAAAAAAGCCGACACAATAGTGCCGGCCAAAAGACTCGCTATTAGGACAAGTTTTTATTAGAAGTCGTAACGTACGCCTAGACGTAGCGTGTCTTCGCCTTGAATCACTTTACCTTCTGCATCCTTCTCTTCGTCGAGTTGGTTCATGTAGTAAGAAAGGTAAGTACGGAAGTTGCTGTTAAGCTTGTAGTAACCAACTAGCTCAAAACCATCAAGAGCATCGTATTTTGCGCCACCGTTTGGATCGTTTTCTTGGTATGTGTAAAGACCAACAACAGTGAACTTGCTTGCTAGTTTGTAGCTTGCTGCAATTTCGTAAGCGGTGAAGTCTTCAGAATCATCTAGTGCACCTTGTGAGTATGTACCTGCAAGGTAAAGGTTTTCTAGAGAGTAAGCGATACCACCAAGAATTTGGTCTTCTGAGTTATCTTTATCTACATCGCCACCAGAGTAAGCAAGACCTAGGTCTAGACCCATTGGTAGAGAGTAAAGGCCAGAGATGCCGTATTTGTCTTGGCTGTCACCAGAGTTAGCTTGGTAAGTTGCTTGAACTTGCAGAGCATCAAATTCGCCACGGTAAGCGAATACGCTGTCTTGCTTATCAGAGGATGAATCAATAACTTGTTGAACACCTGAGAACTCAGTGATATCCGTCATATCAGAGATGATAACAGCAGCCATGTCTTGGCGACCTACCGAAAAATCACCTGCATCAGCACTCACACCAGCGTACATGTAACGGTTTTTAAACTCGCTTTTACCTGTTTTTTGTTCTGCTTCGTAAACACCAAAAGCTGAAAGACCGTTACCGATGTCTGTCTTACCTTTTAGGTTTAGACGTGCACGTGATGCATCTTCCATAGAGCCATCGATTTCAGCACCGTCTGAACCGATGAAGTCACCACGAAATTCAACACGACCACCAACTTTTAATTCAGTGCCGTCGTCTTTGTAAACTGTTGCTGCGAAAGATGGTGATGATACCAATGCTGTTAGAACTGCAGTAGTTAGTGCTGCCTTTTTCATTTTCTTATTACCCTAGTTGTAATCGATGAGCTTACTTGCTCGATTTGTGTCGATGACGCTTAAGGTAAACCGCGAAAATGAAAGATAGATTTCTGTTAAGTTATGATTCCATTGCATTTTTATTTCAAATGCATGAATGCGCTCCTATTCATGAAAATAAGAGGAAAGGGCTTTTTATCTTTTTTGATGTTTCTGTCTTACCTAATTGACAGTGTGTTTTTAAAAAAGTTCCTAATCATATTTCTTTACCCGAAATGTAACATTGGGTTTCTTAAATATTCGACTATCTGACCGTTTAACAATAACTTATGCTTGGTGTTTCTTCATAGATGTAACAAAATGTTTCTGTTTTTAGGTGTTGTTTTCCAAATTTGTGTATTGATTCGAGCTAAACGTTTGCCATTTTTCTTTTTTATTACATCTTTTCACTCTGCTCTTGGGAACTTCTGAAATACATTGATTAGCAGTTGTTAAGCAAAAGTGACGCGACATTGGTGGAAGAGATGCCCCAATCCACTTTTGTATAAGACTGACTTATAAACTAATGCATAAATACACGGATTTTATAATGAACAAAAAATTCCTAGCAGCAGCGATCGCAGCAGCAACATTTGGTACACAAGCAGTAGCAGTGGAGCTTTACAACAACGACGGCACTACTTTCTCTATCGGTGGTCACGTTTCAGTTAACCTAAACGGTTCTGAGCAAGGCGACACAGATGTAGGTACTAACTCTCCACGTATCAACTTCACAGCAACTCAAGACCTAGGCAACGGCTTCACAGCTGACGCTCGTGGTGAGTGGGCTCTTAACTACCTAGACGGTGGCGACAACTCTTTCACAACTCGTCTTGGCTACCTAGGTCTAACTCACGACGTATACGGCCGTGCAGTTGGTGGTACTCAATGGGCACCTTACTACGACGTAGCTGGTGTTGCTGATATGCCAATCGCGTTTGCGAACGACTTTATCTACGATGACCACGGTAACCTAGGTACTGGTCGTGCGGACAAGATGCTTTCTTACCGCAACGCAATCGAGCTAGGTGAAGCTGGTTCAATCAACTTCGGTCTAGGTTGGCAAGGTGCTAAAGAAGACGGCGCTGAATACGATGACCGTATGCAAGTTGCACTTTCTTACGCAATCATGGGCGCGAAAATCGGTTACACGTACAACGGTGGCGATATCAACACAGGTGTACGTTCAGAGTCAGCTGAATCTCACCTAGTATCTGCGGCATACGGTTCATACGGTCAAGGCCTATACATTGCTGCAGTATACGGTTCAAACGAGAACATGAACTTTGATGGAAAAACTCCATCACAACGTCTAGCAGAAAGTGATGCGTACGAAGCACTTCTAGCTTACGCTCTTCCAAGCAGCCTAAACCTAAGCATCAACTACGAGATGGTTGAAGGTAAGGTACGCAGCGGTGCTAAGACTGAAACAGCACGTGAAGAGATGGCTGTTCAAGCTGAATACAACTTCACTTCTAAGTTTGTTGGTTACGCTGGTTACCAGTTCGACCTAAACGATGCTAACGATCGTAAAACAGACGACAAATGGGCACTTGGTGCTCGTTACTACCTATAATAGTAACCTGTCCTAGTTACTATAAAAGCCAGCTTCGTGCTGGCTTTTTTCATATCTAGTGTCTGATCAACGAGAGCGTTTCGCCTTGAAGAGTGCAAGAGAAAAACGGGCTGAATGTCTTGTTTTTAACATTCAAGAGTGGGAACTAGTGTGGGCAAGTCAATCAGTTAGATTATCATGTGCGTTTTGTTTTGCAGGGAAGAGCAATGAGCGTCATTCAGGTTGAAGAGAAGAAAGTCAAAGTTGGTAAAGTTCTGTGTGTTGGGCGTAACTACGTTGAGCATATTCAAGAGCTCAATAATGCCATGCCAGAGCAAATGGTCGTGTTTAATAAACCGGCGACTTCCGTTTCAACCAAACTCATCGCATTCCATCAAGAGCCTTTGCATTACGAAGCAGAAATCTGCTTTCTGATCAAAAATGGTCAATACAGCGCGGTTGGACTCGGCCTGGATCTGACCAAACGTGGCTTACAATCTACCCTCAAAGAGCAAGGATTACCTTGGGAGCGCGCCAAAGCGTTTGATGGTTCTGCAGTGTTCAGCCGTTTCCGCTCTCTCCAAGGTGTCAATATAGATGACCTTAACTTAGAGCTTCTGATTAACTGTGTTCATGTTCAGAAAGGGCACGTTAAACAGATGCTTTACCCACCAGTGAATATTCTAGATGAGCTAAAGAGCTATACAACGCTAGAAGATGGCGATGTCGTGATGACTGGGACACCTAAAGGTGTAGGCGAAGTGCATCAAGGCGATGTCTTCCTTGGGCGTTTGAAGTGTGGAGACATCACCTTGTTAGAGATTGAGTGGGTAGCTGCTTAGCCGTGAGCTTACAACCAAATTCGAAGCAATAAGAACGCGACCATACTCACTATGGTGGTGAGCAAGACATTCTTGGTGAGGTACGCAATCGCAGCGGCTAATAGAGCAGCCAATAGAAATGGATTTTGCCATGTCACGCTAACTTCACCTTCTGGCATAAACACAATTGGAGCCCAAATTGCGGTGAGTACTGCAGGGCTTGCGTAGCTCAATACTTTCTGAGTTCTTACCCCCAACCTAAGCGGTAATTTCGGTTCTAAGAACAGATAACGGCTGGTGAACACCAAGGCTGTCATGGCTAAGATAGACAAAAAGATCATTGGCGCTCCTCCGGTGTACTCTCAAGGTTTGGTGCTTTCGTCGTAAATTGTTCCACAAAATAGCCCGTTAACATGGCGAGAATGCTCGCGAACATCAAGCTCCCTTCCACTTGGTAGTAGTTCAGCGCCACTGAGCTAACTAATGCCACCAACACACTGCATAACACGGGAATGCTTTTTATCGTTGGCACCACAATCGCGATAAAGGTGGCAGCAACGGCAAATTCCAATCCGAGCTCATTCAATTCAGGTATCAAACTGCCGGCGACGATGCCAGCAAGCGTTGCGAAGTTCCAAAATAAGTAGAAGCTTAATCCAGCGCCTAGGGCATACCACCGATCAAATTGTTTATCGGATTGGTGCCCGACGATGGCAAATAGCTCATCAGTGAGTAAGAAGCCAAGTGAAAGACGCCACTTTAATGGCAATGACGAAATTTTACTGCGCATTGAAACGCTATAAAGAAAATGGCGAGAGGTAATAAAAAAGGTAGTCAGCAACATAGTCGTCAAGCCAGCGCCTGCTTTAATCATCCCCATAGCCACGAGCTGTGCGGAGCCTGCAAACAGAATGGCGGAAAGTGCCTGACCCTCCAGCGGGTGTAAGCCAGTATCGATGGCAAATGAGCCCGCAAGTAATCCCCAAGGCAGTACGGCGATGCTTAATGGCATCATTGCGATGGTGCCTTGTAAAAAGAGCGAGGATTTTGAGTCTTGATGAGTTGGCAAAGTAGTATCCATAACTTCAACTTAAATAGAAAAACATGCTGTTAAGGTAGGCTGACCTCTGCACGCTGCCTTGTACAAAATTGCTAAAAATGCTTGATGTACTGCCCAGGCGTTACGCCCATGGCCTTTTTAAAGTGACGATGCAAATGGCTTTGATCGTGAAAGCCACACTCTTGAGCAACGTCGGAAATCTTTTGTCCTAGTTTGAGCAGTTTTTTCGCCACTCTGAGCCTCTGTTGAATCTGAAATGCGTGCGGTGGGAAACCAAACTGCTTTTGAAACTCACGCAACAAATGAAAAGGGCTTAATCCCGCTAATTTCGCCAGTTCTTCTAAAGAGACATCGGCTTGAGGAAAGTCTTCAAGAAACTCTTTGACCTGATGTACTTGCTTTTGCGCTTTGGTTGCATCTTGAAGAGGAGCTCGATGTGTACTGTGCTTGCTGGCAAGTTTGACCAACGTACCGTAGACAAGTGTCTCTCTTAATAAGCGGTTATCGGACTTCTCTAGAGTATCGAACACCAACCGCAGTTGGTTTGCGAGCTCTGGATCGTAAACCACGGGTTGGGGGAAGTAGGGCTGTGCGACATTGGGTGCGCCAAGTTCTTCCCCAAGCGTTTGAAACTGCTCAGGTACTGGATACATGGCTTTGTATTCCCAGCCACCTTCTGATGCTGAATGACCATTATGCACCTCGTCGGCGTTGACAAGAATGATGCTATCTTGTGGGGCAATGTGGTTGCCGCCAGTACGAAAGAACTTTTGTGCACCTTTTTCAATCACACCGATGGTGTAGCCTTCATGGCTATGACGAGAGAAGTTTTGCTTTTCGTACTTTGCGTCGAGCAGCTCCAAGCCACCGAGCTCTTGAGCAATCTTAAAAGTCGCGATTTCCTTATTCTTTTCTTTCATCTCGTTCCGAACTGCTCAAGTATTAATCGTGGCACTACATCATTTGGAGTCTACCGGATCCATCCTGCTTATTTTTGTACAAAATTGCTATCGGTATTAAAAATAAACACCAAAAAGGTTAATTGTTTTTAAATTGAACATTAAACCTTTTCTATTTTCTGAATATTGCTTCGTAGAAAGATATTTGGTCTGGTTGTTATCTATTCATTGGTATAAGATCCGCCGCCTGTTTTTGAAAGCCAGTTCCATCATGATCGATTTATCTGTACTCCCTGTTTATCTCACTGCTGTTGTTGCACTTCTTTTGTTACCTGGACCTGACATGTTGTTGATTGCCAGTTCTAGCATGAGCTATGGTAAGAAAGTTGGTCTGTTTGCGAGCTTGGGCAACGCGACGTCCGGTGTGATCTTAACCTTATTGGCCGCAATGGGCGTGTCGACCTTAATTGCAATGAGTCCAATCGCATTAAAAGTACTTCATCTACTGGGGGGCGCGTACTTACTAAAAATGGGCTGGGACTGTCTACGAGCGGACGTTTCTGCTGCACCAGAGCTGGACCAGAAAAACAAAATGGCATCGACTTACTATCAACGCGCTTTGATGAGTAACCTGCTGAACCCGAAAGCCTTGGTGTTCTTCGTGATGTTTTTACCTCAGTTCGTCTCTAGCAACATTACCGCATCGTCGGGTGAGCAAATGCTCGCGCTTGGTTTGCTGCTAAACGTATTAGGCTTGCTATTCAATATTTTGTTAGTTGCATTGGCGGGGACATTAGGCAAAGGGTTGCTGGAAAACGATAAATTCCGCATGTACCAAGGCAAACTGATGGGCTTGGTGTTCGTGATCCTTGCGGTATGGATGCTCAGTAGCTTCGCAATGTAAAGTGTAGGAACAATCAGATTTTTGAACAAAAGCCAGCACTCGCTGGCTTTTTGTTTTAGTATCACACTGATTTCCAAGGAGTGGCAGTATGAAACTTGAATTTAAACTCAATCCAGAACAAAACGATCTCGACTTTATCCGTGATGGCATCCGAGCATATAACCGCATGCATTTACCGGATGGTGATGTAAACGCCATTGGTTGTTTTGCCCGTAATGACGAGGGCAAAGTGATTGGTGGACTTACGGGAGAGATGTTCAATAACACCGTGTTCGTTGAATATCTTTGGGTAGATGCAGAGGCACGCACTTCGGGATTGGGAAGCAAACTGATTTCTCTACTGGAAGAACAAGTGAAACCACATGGGGTGACGCACTTGTATCTTGATACTTATAGCTTTCAAGCACTCGATTTTTACTTGAAATTGGGTTTTGAAAAAGTAGGGCAGTATTCAGGTTACCCAGCAGCAGGTATTGATAAACATTTCCTGCAAAAACAGATTGCTTGATTTGGTTTGAATTGAACAAAAAAAGAGGCGCACGATGCGCCTCTTTCACTATTTGCGATTTGCTATCGTCACAGAATCGATGTTTCAAACCCGAATTACAAGCTTTGTTGATGTGCTTCGATCAATGCGTTCATCTTCGCTTCTGCTACTTGGTTGGCTTGCGCGTAATCCATCTCTGCTGGGAAGTCGCTGATCACTTCGTAGTAACACTTCAACTTCGGCTCAGTACCTGAAGGGCGAACAATCACGCGTGATTTGTCTTCTAGGTGGTAAACCAATACGTCACTTGCAGGCAAGTCAATCGCTTCTGTTGGACCATCGGTCACAAAGCGAAGTGATAACTTCAGATCTTCGATCACTTCGATACGTTTACCCGCGATCTCTGTCGGTGGGTTTGCGCGAAGCTTGTCACCGATTGGTGGTGATTTAGGGTCAAGCGCAATGCTGCGTTGCGCGTTGAAGTAGAAACCGTGTTGGCGGTATAACTCTTCTAACTTATCCCACAGCGTTTTGCCTTGTGCTTTCAATTTACCTGTCAATTGAGAGAAAGCGACCAGCGCTGACAGGCCATCTTTATCCCAAACCTTGTTGCCTACCGTGTAGCCCAGTGCTTCCTCGTAAGCGAATAGGAACGGATTTGCTTCTGTCTCTTGTGTCATTGCTACGTTGGTTATCCATTTAAAGCCAGTTAACGTTTGGTAGTATTCTGCACCGTGTGCTTTAGCAATGCTGCTCAATAGTCGAGAAGACACAATGGTATTACCAACAAGCGCGTTTGGTTGAGCTTGCAGTAAGTAATCACCAAACAATGAGCCCACTTGGTCACCCGTTAGCATCTGGTATTCGCCATCTGGACGCTTTACAGCCACAGCAAAACGGTCTGCATCAGGATCGTTCGCGCAAGCGATATCTGCATCGACAGATTTACCTAGCGCCATCACCATGTCCATTGCCCCCGCTTCTTCAGGGTTCGGGAAGTTTACGGTAGGGAACGTGCCGTCCGGTTCGCGCTGTTCTGGAACACTTGCCACTTTTTTAAAGCCAGCGTCTGCGAGCAACGTTTCTGCCATGTCCGCACCAACACCGTGCATTGCCGTGTAAACAATCGAGATATCTGTGTTGCTGTCCGGTGTCAGCAGGGCATTGTCGTTCATTGTTTTGCGGTATGTTTGGTAGTACTCATCTTCTAGCCAAACTAACAACCCTTTTTCTTTCGCATCGTCCAGTGACATCAGAGGAAGCGGTTTTGTTGTTGCTTCATCGATTTTTTCAGCAATACCAGAATCGTGCGGTGGAATAATCTGTGCGCCATTTTCCCAGTACACTTTAAAGCCGTTGTACTCAGGCGGGTTGTGGCTTGCGGTAACCACCACAGCCGCAGCTGCATTTAACTCACGAACACCGAAAGCAACAATTGGTGTTGCCGCTACTTTATAGGTTAGGTAAACCTTGATGCCTAAAGCAGTAAGCACGGAAGCTGTATCGTGTGCGAACTGTTTAGAATCAGGGCGACCATCGTAACCAATAACAACACCGCGAGACGATGCGTCTTTCACTTGTTCAATCAGATAGTGACCGAGACCAGTTGCTGTTTCTTGAATCACCAAACGGTTCATGCGATTTGGGCCAGCACCAACTTTACCGCGCAGACCTGCCGTACCAAATGCTAAGCGCGAGCCAAATCGATCTGTCAGTTCTTGTTCGTTATTCGCATCGACCAGTTGCTGAAGCTCTTCACGAGTTTTTGGGTCAGGATCTCGTGCTAGCCATTGAGTAATTTGTGTTGTCATATTCATCTTTCCTTAGCAGGGGGAGCCCGCTTGTTTAGACACTTTTATCAGGAAAGTGTCCCAATGTTTTCTTAATATCAATGTAAATGGTTCTCAATTACATTTCAAAGAGGGCAATCGATAAACCGAATTTATTTTTCTCTCTGTACAGAATTTATTCACATTTTATTTCTTGAAGAACTATTGAACTATAACTAGCCTTTTAACATAAATATAACAAAGTGCATTGAAATCGTAGTTTTTGTGATTTTTTGTAAATTTGTTCGATATTTGCATTGGGAAACAAGGAAGCTCGCGCAAGCGCAGCGGCTGAGCAGAGGAGAGATCTTTTGAAAAGATTAGCGACTACTCTAGCCTTATTAATGAATGTGATTTTTATCACATTTTCTTCGTACAGTTGGTCAGAGCAAAACGATTACAACATGACGAGAGGTGTCACAGGGATCAGTGAGCAAGTGTATGAATTACATATGCTGATCTTCTACATCTGTTGTGCCATCGCCTTCGTTGTATTCGGTGTGATGTTCTATTCCATCTTCCGACACCGCAAGTCAAAAGGGGCAGTTGCGGCAAATTTCCATGAAAGCACCAAAGTGGAGATTATCTGGACCATCATCCCCGTCATTATCCTCATTGCCATGGCGATTCCTGCTACGAAAACGTTGGTGGCGATGGAGGATACTAGTCAATCTGACCTCACTGTGAAGATCACAGGCTCTCAATGGAAGTGGCACTACAGTTACTTTGGTGAGGACGTCGAATTCTTCAGCCTACTTGCTACCAGCCAGAAAGAAATTGATGGCATTGAAGCGAAAGGGGCGCACTACTTACTCGAAGTGGACAACCCGCTCGTTTTGCCAATCAACCGTAAAGTTCGTTTCTTAATGACGTCTGATGACGTAATCCATTCTTGGTGGGTGCCTGATTTCGCAGTTAAGAAAGATACGATTCCAGGCTTTATCAATGAAGCTTGGACTAAGATTGACGAACCGGGTGTGTATCGCGGTCAGTGTGCAGAGCTTTGTGGTCGAGCACATGGTTTCATGCCAGTTGTTGTTCATGCGATGTCGGAAGACGATTTCGACCAATGGATGGCAGACAAGAAACAAGAAATTGCATTACAAAAAGCGGCGGCACAAGAAGCATTAACACAAGACCTTTCAATGGAAGACTTGATGGGACAAGGCGAGTCCATTTACACCGCGCGTTGTGCCGTGTGTCATCAAGCGAATGGTGAAGGTATTCCGGGCGCATTCCCAGCTATCAAAGGCAGTGAAATTGCTAAAGGACCGGTTATGGCTCACATCGATGTACTAGTAAACGGTCGTGCAGGGACAGCGATGCAAGCTTTTGCTAACCAACTTAGCGACCAAGAAATTGCGGCTGTTATTACCTATCAACGAAATGCTTGGGGAAATGACACCGGTGATACCGTTCAAGCATCCGATGTTAACGCCTTTAAGGCACAAGAAAGTGCCAAGGAGGAAATATGAGTAAGCCAATTGAAAAAGCGGTGAAGTCTGCTCCTGCAGAAGCGCAAACTACCGCAAACACTACCATTGCGATTGAAGACGAGCACGATCATCATCACGCACCAAAAGGGCTAGCGCGTTGGCTTTATTCCACTAGTCATAAAGACATCGGTACGCTTTATTTATGGTTTAGTTTTGCCATGTTCCTCACTGGCGGTGCGATGGCGATGATCATTCGCGCTGAGTTGTTCCAACCGGGTTTGCAATTGGTTGACCCTCAGTTCTTTAACCAAATGACGACCGTGCATGGTTTGGTGATGGTATTTGGTGCCGTCATGCCTGCGTTTACCGGCTTAGCCAACTGGATGATTCCAATGATGATTGGCGCGCCGGATATGGCGTTACCGCGAATGAACAATTTGAGTTTTTGGATCTTACCTTTTGCTTTCCTCATTTTGATCGGCTCTTTGTTCTTACCGGGTGGTGGTCCTGATTTTGGGTGGACTTTCTACGCGCCCCTTTCTACAACCTACGGTCCTGATAGCACGGCGTTGTTTGTTTTCTCTGTCCATATCATGGGTATCAGTTCCATCATGGGTGCTATCAACGTCATCGTGACTATCGTAAACATGCGTGCACCAGGTATGACATGGTTCAAGTTGCCAATGTTCGTCTGGACTTGGCTCATCACGGCGTTCTTGCTGATAGCTGTGATGCCCGTATTAGCCGGTGCGGTGACCATGGTTTTGACCGACAAATACTTCGGTACCAGCTTCTTTGATGCCGCTGGTGGCGGTGACCCGGTGATGTTCCAACACATTTTCTGGTTCTTCGGTCACCCTGAGGTGTACATCATGATCTTGCCTTCGTTTGGTATTGTTTCGGCAATCATTCCGGCGTTTAGTGGCAAGAAGTTGTTCGGATACCATTCGATGGTTTACGCAACTTGTAGTATTGCGCTGCTTTCATTCCTAGTATGGGCACATCATATGTTTACCACAGGGATGCCAGTATTCGCCGAACTCTTCTTCATGTACTGCACCATGTTGATAGCTGTACCAACCGGGGTGAAAGTGTTTAACTGGGTAGCGACCATGTGGCGAGGTGCAATGACGTTCGAGACACCGATGCTGTTTGCCATCGCCTTTATTGTCCTATTCACGATAGGTGGTTTCTCAGGCTTGATGCTGGCAATTGTGCCTGCGGACTTCCAATACCACGATACGTACTTTGTTGTCGCACATTTCCATTATGTATTGGTATCCGGTGCGGTGTTCTCGATTATGGCAGCGGCGTATTACTGGTTACCGAAGTGGACAGGCAATATGTATGACCACAAGCTGAGTCTGTGGCATTTCTGGTGTTCCATCATCTCGGTAAATGTACTGTTCTTCCCAATGCACTTCTTGGGTTTAGCTGGGATGCCTCGACGTATTCCCGATTACGCCATCCAGTTTGCTGACATAAACCAAATTGTGTCGATAGGTGGCTTTGCCTTTGGTCTTTCCCAACTGATCTTCCTCTGGCTAGTGATTAAATGCATCCGTGGCGGTGAAAAAGCGCCAGCCAAGCCATGGGAGAGGGCGGAAGGTCTAGAGTGGACAGTACCAAGTCCAGCGCCACACCACACGTTCACAACGCCGCCAAAAGTCGATTAAGAAAAGAGTGAGGTGAGCGAGATGCAGGGTAATTCATCCAATAAGAAACTCACTATCAAGTTGCTGTTAGCGACAGCAATGATGTTCGGCTTCGGTTTTGCCCTCGTACCGCTCTACGACATTATGTGCGATGCATTGGGTATTAACGGTAAAACCAGTGAGGTCGCAGCGATTCAACCCACAGGAATGCAAGCGGACATCAGTAGAACGATTCGTGTGGAATTTATGGCGCACGTCAGTCCAGACATGCCTTGGGAGTTCAAACCAAAAGTTGTATCCATGGATGTTCATCCCGGCGAAGTGATTCAAACTGAATATCTTGCTTTTAATCAAAGCGGTGAAGATTTAGTAGGACAAGCTGTGCCCTCCGTATCGCCGGGTACTGGTGCGGCTTACTTCAATAAGATCGAGTGTTTTTGCTTTAATCAACAACCATTGGAAGGTAAGCAACAAGCGAGTATGCCTTTGATTTTCTACATTGAGCCGGACGTGCCGGATTCAATTCATACATTGACCTTGTCTTACACACTCTACAAATTTCCTCCTCAATCGGGCGAGTCTTCGACAGCTAGCCTCTCAGGGAGTGAGAAACAGACCTTAACGCCTCAAACCAAAGCGCGTCTGTAAGGAGAGAACTCATGAGTAACAAGCCTGATACCTATTATGTTCCCGCACAAAGCAGCTGGCCTATTGTAGGGGCATTTGCGTTATTCCTTGTCGCTGTCGGTGCTGGAATGACCGTTCAAGGCACTCAAAGTGACGGTGCGGTTGGGACGCTAGGCGGCATTATTCTTGCGGTTGGTATGCTGTTTTTGCTTTACATGTTGGCCGGGTGGTTCAGTAACGTCATCACCGAATCCCTTACCGGAAAGTACAGCGCACAAATTACACGTTCATTTCGACAAGGGATGAGCTGGTTCATCTTTTCAGAAATCATGTTCTTTGGTGCGTTCTTTGGTGCTCTGTTCTACGCAAGAATGATTTCCGTGCCTTGGTTAGGTGGCGCAGATAACAATGCCATGACTCATGAAGTGCTGTGGCCAGCTTTCGAGGCGATATGGCCGCTCACTACCACGCCGGGTGGTGATACGACTCAAGCAATGCCGTGGCAAGGCATTCCATTAACCAATACGATTTTGCTGCTATTGTCTTCGATTACGTTACATATGGCACACATCAGCTTAGAACAAGATAAGCGAACGGCGCTGATTGTCTGGTTGGAGATCACCATCGTCTTAGCGGGTTTCTTCCTCTATTACCAAGCGGTTGAGTATGCTCATGCTTATCAAGATATTGGTCTGACACTGCAATCGGGCGTTTATGGCAATACCTTCTTTATGCTCACGGGCTTTCATGGCTTGCACGTGTGCCTCGGTACCATTTTCCTCATCGTATTGCTGTTTCGCATCGCCAAGGATCACTTTTCACCTAAAAACCATTTTGCGTTCCAAGCGGGCAGCTGGTATTGGCACTTTGTAGACGTGGTTTGGCTGTGTTTATTTGTTTTCGTTTATGTCCTGTAAAACTAGTAAGGACGAGGGTTAGGGGCGATCCATCCTGCCCCTAGAGCAATCAGAAGGAGTATCACGACTAACGCAGAAAACATGACACGACGACCGAGGTAATGGCTCATTGGTTTGCCTTTTCTCGATGAGTCCTCTGGGTCTTCGCGAATCATTTCGATAAGCGCTTTTGCGAGGTTAAATATGATGAAAAGCAGCAAAAGGACAAGCGTTAATTTGAACAGAAATACGGTGGACATGGCACCTCCGGTTTCGTTTTTGATGTTATCGAAATGGGTTTGGATTGCTGTTTGTTTAACTGTGGTCGTGTTTTCTCTATTGGTCAAACTGGGCTTCTGGCAGCTCGAACGTGGTAACGAAAAGCAGCTTTTAGAACAAGCTATTTTGGCAAGAGCGAATGCACCTTATCAGGATATACGCGCTGTACTGGAGAACAATGATTGGCGTGAGGAGAGTGTGATTGGCATTAAGGTGAAAGCCAATGTGACTCCGGAGGCACTTCCGGTCATCCTCTTAGATAACCAGACGTTTGAGGGGACAGTGGGGTATTTAGCGTTTCAAGTCGTTTCCTTGACCCAAGACCCAACCACATTGACCCTCCTAGAGTTAGGGTTTGTCAAAGGGGGAGCTTCACGCTCTGTGCTACCTAAAGTGGAAACTTTACAAGCTCCTTACGAGGTTACTGGGCGTTTATATCGTAAATCAATGAACCCTTTGAGTTCTGACTTAATGGCAGAAGTTAGCGATACGATACGCGTGCAAAACCTCAACATCAATCAACTGAGCCAGTTACTCAATGTCGAATTAATGCCGACCGTCGTACAGCCAAACAATTTAGTCCGATGGCCGTATTCTTTCCCATGGAATCCTTTGCCATTAACCAGTGCTAAGCATTTTGGTTACTCCTTTCAATGGTTTGCTATGGCGGGTGTATTTCTGCTTATCACTGTGATGATTTGCATTCGATGGTTCAAAAGTTCACGCTCACAAGGAGGTGAGGTATGACATCAGCGGTCACGAGAGGAAGAATTGTACTGTTGTCGCTAATTGTCCTTTTTGCTCTCCCGGCAATTATTGCCAAAGTGGTGCTTAGTCAAGGCTGGTATGAAACGGGTGTGACCAATAGAGGTGAGCTGGTGGAGCCCTATACCACGTTTGAACAATTGGGGCAGACATCACCTCTTAGTGAAAAAGGGTGGCAACTGGCTTATGTGTTGCCTTCTGATTGCCAAGAACAGTGTCAGCAACAACTTCACCTCATGCAGCAGAGTCATATTGCTCTTGGCAAGTACCAAGAGCGAGTCGTCCCAGTTATTTGGACATCAAAGCCGTCAGCAAGTGCGAGCGAAACGATGATAGTGATGCAAATGAATGATTCGTTGTCGGAAAAAGTCCAAGCAGGGCAAATGTTGATCGTTGATCCATTAGGGCAGCTTGTGATGGCTTATACACCGGAAGCCAACGAGGATTTAGTGCAGTTAAGTAAAGACGTTTTGGCGGATCTACGAAAACTATTGAAGTTATCACGTGTAGGTTAGGGAGAGAGTGATATGGCGTTAGAACGTTTAGTTAAGTTCAGTCTTTGTCTTACCCTCGTCGTCATTATGCTGGGCGCATACACACGCCTTGCTGATGCAGGTTTAGGGTGCCCAGATTGGCCTGGATGTTACGGTCAGTTACTGGTTCCTCAAACCGATGCTGAAGTTTCTCGAGCGAATGCATTATTTCCAGAACGTGCAGTAGAACAGGGAAAGGCTTGGCTGGAGATGATTCATCGTTATTTCGCGGGCACCTTGGGGCTCGTGATTTTGATGATGGCGATTGTTGCCGTTAGGGCTGAACGTGTTGACGCGACGATTCCGATTTTACTCTGCGTCTTAGTTATTGGTCAGGCAGCATTGGGGATGTGGACCGTGACTTTAAAACTCATGCCAGTAATTGTTATGCTGCACCTACTGGGCGGATTTACATTACTTGCTCTCCAAGCGATGTTCTATTGTCAGATAAAGTCTCAGAACAGCCTTTACTTTTCGCCATCTTCCCAAAACGTAAGAACCTTTTCCTTGATCGCTTTTGGCGTAGTGTTAACACAGATCTTGCTTGGTGGTTGGACATCATCCAACTACGCTGCTCTTATGTGCACCGCTTTACCGATTTGTGAGGGGAACTGGACCAGTTACTTATCTTGGAAAGAGGCGTTTTCTTTCTGGCAAACAGGGTTTGATAACTATGAATTTGGTGTTCTAGATTACCCAGCTCGAATGACAATTCATGTCAGCCATCGTATTGGTGCCATCATTACCGCATGTGTTGTGCTGATTTACTGCGTATTACTATTAAAACAAGACTCACACCATTCTCAGCGCTTGGGTGTATGGATTGGCTTAGCTTTGTTTTGCCAAATCCTACTAGGCGTAAGCAATGTTGTGTTCCAACTTCCTATCTATGTGGCAGTCGCGCACAATTTAGGTGCTGCGGTCATGCTTTCACTTATCTGTGTTAGTCAGTTCTACCTATGGCAGGGTAAAGCTCGTTGGAGTCATCAAGCGAAAGGAGTTCGCTATGAGTAAAGAAATCGCGTTACCTCTAGAAAGTGGTAAGAAAAAGCTCGGGTCAACTTATTTAAAACTAACAAAGCCCAAAGTCGTCGCGCTTATGTTGATTACCGCCATTGTCGGAATGAGCTTAGCACCGGTGGCAAGTTTTCCTTGGCTACAAGCGGCCATTGGTCTTATCGGTATTGGCTTAATGGCTGGCTCTGCGGCAGCGTTTAATCACCTCATCGATCGCCGAATTGATGCGAGAATGGCCCGAACTCACAAGCGTCCTCTGCCTTCTGGTGACGCGAATCCGTTATCAGTCGCGTTGTTTGCTGTTACGTTAGGTGTTGTTGGTTTCGTACTTCTGTATGCACTGGTTAATCCGTTAACAGCTTGGATGACGTTTGTAAGCTTGCTCGGTTACGCGGTGGTTTACACCATGTATCTTAAACGAGCGACTCCACAAAACATTGTAATTGCCGGAATTGCAGGTGCTATGCCGCCACTTTTAGGATGGACTGCAGTGACAGGAGAGTTACACGCCCATGCTTGGCTTTTGGTGATGATTATCTTTATATGGACGCCACCTCATTTCTGGGCATTGGCGATTCATCGTGTTGAAGATTATCGAAAAGTGGATATTCCAATGCTCCCGGTCACTCACGGTATTGAGTACACCAAAACTTCGATTCTTCTGTACACAGTTCTACTCACGCTCGTTTGTATTCTGCCTGTGCTGGTGGGGATGGTCGGTTCGGTTTATCTTTTCTCTTCTTTGTTTCTTAATATTGATTTTATGTATCACGCGTGGAAATTGAAGTTCTCACCTGAACAAAACAGCGCTATGGAAACATTCAAATTCTCCATTTATCACTTGCTCGCTTTGTTTGTTGCTTTGTTGGCAGACCATTATCTTGGTTTGCTCTTCTCGCTATAGATACTCTCTTCTTTGTTTCTCCAAACCGCACTGACCAGGTGCGGTTTTTTGTTGGTCTTTATATCTAATAATTTTGCGGTGTAACTGCTTAGTGGTGCGAGCCAAACCGTTTGATAAATACCTTTCTGAGCGCTTGTACCAATAGCTGAGGATTTATGAATCGCGCTTTAGTAAGTAACGAGAGAGAGGAGGAGAACTCATGAAGAACTGCCTCACGGCTTTCCGTTGAACTCCATCGAGTCTTGCTGAACAAATCCTTAATCTATGAGCTTAAACTGTCGCCTTTGATATAAGAGCTAGAACCAGAAGTGTTATGAGGGAGCCAATAAGAAGTTTGATTTAGGCAGTGGTCTAGTTGAGAGAAGCGTAGCGGCAAATGGTACTGAAGTGAACAAATAAGAGGCAAACAAAAAGGGATGCCGAAACATCCCTTAGACTAGAAATTAGAGCGGTAACTCTTATTCTGGTTGAACTAGTTCTTCGTATTGGAACTCAGGAACTACAACTTCAACACGACGGTTCTTCTCGCGACCTTCGTGAGTGCTGTTGTCAGCTACAGGGTTCTCTTCACCCATACCTTTAACTGTGAAGCGGTCTGCATCGATACCTGCTGCGATTAGGTAATCTGCAACAGCTTGAGCACGACGCTCAGACAGTTTTTGGTTGTATGCTGCTGGACCAGAGCTATCTGTGTAACCAGTGACTTCAACTTGAGCTTGTGGGTACTCGTTCAAGAAGTTCACAAAGTTGTCTAGACGCTCAGATACTGAATCAGTAAGTGTTGCACTGTCGAATTCAAACGTACCTGTACCGTACTCTTCTTTGTGCGTCTTCGTCATCATTACTGGTTCTTCTTCCATCACCTCTTCTGTTACTACTGCCGCTACAACAGGTGCTGCTGCAAACTTGTAGTTAACGCCGATGCCGAAGAAGTTCGCGTCCATATCATCTAGAACGTCGTCAGAAATATCTTGGTAACGTTGGTACTCTGCACGAACGCTCCAGTTTCTATCGATAGTGTATTCCGCGCCCAACGAGCCTGTAGGAACGATGTCTTTCTCGTCACCAGAGATCATGTAAGCACCACCGATTTTCGCGAATAGGTTCCACGTATCGTTTAGATGCCAATTGAATTTAGGTGCAAGCGTTAGTGCCCACAGATCGCCGTCAATCGTATCAACTGTATTAGCCCCTGACTTGAAGTTAGCTTCGTAGTTACCTAAGTAATCAACGCCGTACTCAAGACCAATGATATCGGTAAAGTCGTAACCGATGTGCATTCCGGCACCGAAAGCATCATCATCACAAGGGCTGTTCAAATAGCAAGCATCATCTAGTGTAGTCATGCCTACTTTGCCCCCGATATACATTTCAGCTTGAGCAGAGTTAATTAAACCACCAGCTACCACTGCTGCTACTGCAATTGCTACTTTTTTCATAGTGTTTCCTTGTATTGATTGCATATTAATTTCTACTTTGTTTTAACAATTTGAGTAAAACTAGGTAGTTATAAGAGATTAGTTTAATAGTCATTTAATTTAACATCAAGCAACAATATCTTAGATCTTGCTACACTTTTAGTCGCGAACTCCCTCACAAACTTCTGATATTTCTTACATTGTAGACAACTTTTTCAAAGTTACAGGAAAATATATGATTATTTTGAACTTTTTCTGTACATTAAAATTTACACTGTGTTTTGTTTTGAACGTTGAGTGTTAATTTGCATTTTTTTAAAAAAAGTGATTGCAACTGTTCTTCTAAGCCGATAAGTTACTTGCATTGACACAATTAAATAAGCCTACAGCCCTTATTATTTCTTGCTTTGTGAACAATGTTGCACTGAGTAAAGTTTGGGCAAATTAGTGGGTCTGGGATAGTAATTAGGAAGTAGAAGTAATGTTTCAAACTGATGATGTAAGAATTAATAAAGTAAAAGAGCTATTGCCACCTGTTGCAGTGCTTGAGAAATTTCCGGCAACCGAAACTGCTTCCACAACCACTTTTGAATGTCGTAATGCCATCCACAATATTCTTGAAGGTAAAGATGACCGTCTGCTTGTGATCGTTGGTCCATGTTCTATTCACGATCCAGAAGCGGCTGTCGAGTACGGCAAAAAGCTCAAAGTGCTTCGTGATGAATTAGGTGAGCAACTTGAAGTGGTCATGCGTGTTTACTTTGAAAAGCCGCGTACAACGGTTGGTTGGAAAGGTCTAATCAACGACCCGTACCTAAATGATACTTACAAGCTGAATGATGGTCTTCGTATTGGTCGTAAGCTGTTGCTTGACCTCACTGACATGGGCCTTCCTACAGCAAGTGAATTCCTAGATATGATCACGCCACAGTATGTCGCTGACCTTATTAGTTGGGGTGCTATCGGTGCACGTACGACTGAATCTCAGGTACACCGTGAGCTAGCGTCAGGCTTGTCTTGCCCAGTTGGCTTTAAAAACGGTACTGATGGCAACATCAAGATCGCTAGCGACGCAATCCGCTCTGCAAGCGCATCTCACCACTTCTTATCAGTGACAAAATACGGCCACTCTGCAATCGTAGAAACGGCAGGTAACCCTGACTGTCACATCATTTTACGTGGTGGTAAAGAGCCAAACTACAGCGCGTCTCATGTAGCACAAATCAAAGATGAGCTAGATGCTGCTGGCTTGCCGAAGAAAGTCATGATCGACTTCAGCCACGCAAACAGCTCTAAGCAGTTTAAGCGTCAAATGCTGGTTTCTGATGATGTTTCAGAGCAGATTTCTGGCGGCGAAGACGCAATCTTCGGTGTAATGATTGAGTCTCACCTTGTTGAAGGTCGTCAAGACTTGGTAGACGGCAAAGTCGCTAACTACGGCCAATCTATTACAGATGCATGTATTGGCTGGGAAGATACGGAAACCGTTCTACGTCAGTTATCAGATGCTGTAAAAGCTCGTCGCGCTAAATAAGCATCAATATTTCGTGTTCATGAAAGCCAGCAACTCGCTGGCTTTTTTAATGTTCTGAAAACATAGAATGAAATCGGTTATATCCAAATAAACCAAACAAGAATAAATGTGTTGCACATAAGTCATGTGTTTTAGTTTTAAATTCGTTATGGTGTGGGCATAGATTAAAAAACACTCAAGGAATGAGATGAATCGAAACGTCTGGCTACTATCGCTTTGCCAAGCTTTATTGATGACAGGGAACATACTGCTGATTTCCGTCATTGCGTTGATCGGCAAACAAATTGCGCCCTCATCCAGTATGATCACTCTCCCTGTGGCGCTGCAGTTTCTTGGTTTGATGTCAGCGACGATTCCTGCTTCCTTAATTATGGGAAAACTAGGGCGTCGTCTAGGTTTTAGCTTGGGTAACGTTATTGGCATCTTTGGCGCTTCATTAGCAACTTATGCGCTTTCGTTAGAAAACTTCACTTTGTTTTGTGCCTCTACCTTTTTATTAGGTGTAGGGATTGGATTCGGTACGCTCTATCGATTTGCTGCGATTGAAGTTTGTGATGAATCTGCGAGGCACCGCGCAATTTCTATCTCTATGGCGGGGGGAGTATTGGCGGCGGTACTGGGACCAAACCTTGCTGTCTACTCACAGAAGTGGTCAAGTGATGGTTTATATATTAGCGCCTTTGCCGTATTAATTGTCTTGTATGTTGTTGCGCTAATTCTACTCCAAACTATTCGATTTCCCGCTGCGCATACTCAGAGCTCTCGTGCAAAAGTAGACTCGATCAATGTGATTGTGCGTCGTCCAAATTTTATGATCGCAGTTCTAGCTGCGATGGTTGCTTATGCCGTAATGAATATCTTAATGACCGCAACTCCGTTAGCGATGATTGGCTGTGGCTTTGACTTCACCAGAGCGGCTGGCGTGATTGAATGGCATGTCTTGGGCATGTTTGTTCCTGCTTTCTTTACTGGCAGCTTGATTGAGAAGTTTGGCGCGAAGAGGATGATATTGGCTGGTGGAGTTCTATTTATTGCGTGTATCGCAATTAACATGCATGGGCTTTCTATTTGGCATTTCAGTACCGCGTTGATCTTACTCGGGGTTGGATGGAATTTCATGTTTATCGCCGCCACAAGCTTGTTTAGTCAGAGTTATGAAGCAAAGAACAAGAGTAAAGCACAGGCGTTTAATGAGTTTTTCGTTTTTAGCTGCGTCACCGTTACTGCGCTTTTGTCTGGTTGGTTGGAATCTACCGTAGGATGGCAGAACTTGAATTTGTATGTCCTGCCTTTTGTACTATTGGTAATGGGAATATTTTTTATCAAAGCAAATAATAACTCTGAATCTCAAGTTGCATAAATCAACTTCAAGATTTTATAAGACCCAGTTATGTACGCTGGGTCTTTTTTGTCTATCGGCTCACAACCCACAAAATAATTGGTTAATTATTGTTATCTAAGTAAGTTTTTCGAGCTTGAAATGTCGCATCAGTAAGGTTTTTTCTCTAGCATTTTGTAATAAATATAACAATCGTGTATATATCCTGTCGCAATTTAATAATAACTATAGAAGCCTCATCTATGTCAGCCTTAACTTCCAATAAAGCTCAAGAAACCCTTGTAGGAGATTCCGACGAGCTGGTCTCAACAACCGATCTCAAAGGTGTTATCACTTATTGCAATGATGCATTTTGCAGAATCGCTGAATACAGTCACGATGAACTGCTCGGACAAAACCACAATGTCGTACGCCATGGTGACATGCCTAAAGCGGCATTCGGTGATATGTGGGCTCGTCTAAAACAAGGCAAAGCGTGGCGCGGAATTGTAAAAAATAGCACGAAGTCGGGTGGATATTACTGGGTGGATGCTTATGTAACGCCCATTTATGAAGGCCACCAAGTTGTGGGATATCAGTCGGTTCGTGTAAAGCCAAAGCGAGAGTGGGTGGACATTGCTTCTAAAGCATATCAGGGCTTATTGAAGTCTGAAAAATCTGGCCGTGCTTGGACCTTGAAACTGAGTGATACGTTGCGTTATGCGATTTTACTTGGTGCACTTGCGGCACCAACAGCTGGCTTCGCTTTTTCACTTGAAGGACCATTGGCTTGGCTTGCAGCATTGCTCCCGGCTGGGGTGCTTGCAATGTTGTTCCGTCAAGAGCTTATTGATACGCCACTGCAATTTAAAAAACTGCAAGCGCAATTCGACAGTGTGAGTCGCTTGGTGTATTCCGGTAATAAACCATTCTCTATCGCGGACTTTCACATCAAAATGCTCTCCGCTCGTATTCGCACCGTTTTGGGGCGTATGACGGACTCTGCAAGACCGCTCCAAAATTGCGCCGAAGAGTTAAGTAATACCACAGCAGAAGTACTTACTGCTTTGACGCAGCAGAACAAAGACATTCATGAAGTTCGTGATGCTGCTGACTCGATGGAGGCATCAGCGAATTCGGTTTCATCCAGCACTCACGATGCTCATCTGCTGATTGATGATACGTTGAAATCCTGCTTAATGGCGAAAGAGACCATCGATCAAACCCATACCAACCTAGCGCAACTGAGTTTGCAAGCTGAGAAGGCGACAGAAACAACGTATCAATTGAGTGACCAAGCACAAAAGGTCAGTCAATTAATGGAAGAGATTGGTGGAATAGCCGATCAAACTAACCTGCTAGCGCTCAATGCTGCAATTGAGGCAGCGCGAGCGGGTGAACAAGGTCGCGGCTTCGCTGTGGTTGCCGATGAGGTGAGAGCGCTATCTGGACGTACTTCGAATGCTACTGAGCAAATTAAAGCATCCATTGAAACCATGTTGATGACGATTCAGGGCTGGCAGAAAGACATTATCGCTAACAAAGATCAAACGGATACATGCTCACAAGTTGCAGAGCAAAGTGCGTTGCGACTATCTGAAGTAGAGCAGATGATGCAAACCATGAGTGGGTTGATGGTGAATGTCGCGGATTCTGCTAACAAGCAACTGCAACTGTCTAGCAATGTGAATCAACACATTCATTCGATTGCTTCTACCGCGGAGCAGAACTTGGCCGCGACATATTCTGTAGAGCAAAACAGTAAGCAGTTAAAAGAGCAGGTTCAAGACTTCTACCGACTTGCGAATCAGTTTGAAGAGAAGTGATACGAACTAGAACTAGATCGTTGAATCGTCGTTCAAAATGAACAGATAAAATAAAGCCCCGCTACAGAGAGCGGGGCTTTTCAGTTTTCAAATTCGCAATAGAGAAAACTGATAATTCTAAGCGATTAAGCTAGCAGTTCTTTTGCTGTGTTCACTACGTTTTCTACAGTGAAACCAAACATTTCGAACAGTTGGTCAGCTGGTGCAGATTCACCGAATGTTGTCATACCGATGATGCGACCGTCGAAGCCAACGTACTTGTACCAGAAGTCAGCAATGCCCGCTTCTACAGCGATACGTGCCGTTACGTCTGATGGCAGTACTGACTCACGGTAAGCTGCGTCTTGCTTGTCGAATGCATCTGTTGATGGCATTGAAACAACGCGCACTTTCTTACCTTCAGCGGTTAGTTGCTCAGCCGCTTTCACTGCTAGTTCAACTTCAGAACCAGTTGCAATTAGGATTAGCTCAGGCTTGCCATCACTGTCTTTCAGGATGTAAGCACCTTTCGCGATGTCCGCTACTTGCTCAGCCGTACGCTCTTGTTGTGCAAGGTTTTGACGAGAGAAGATAAGTGCAGATGGTGCATCTTTACGTTCAATCGCCAGTTTCCATGCAACTGCAGACTCAACTTGGTCACATGGACGCCATGTGCTCATGTTTGGAGTCAGACGTAGAGACGCGATTTGCTCAACTGGTTGGTGAGTTGGACCATCTTCACCAAGACCGATAGAGTCATGCGTGTAAACTTGGATGTTCTGAACTTTCATCAGAGCAGCCATACGCATAGCGTTACGAGCGTATTCCATAAACATTAGGAATGTTGCACCGTAAGGAACAAAACCGCCGTGTAGTGCGATACCGTTCATGATCGCTGTCATACCGAATTCACGTACACCGTAGTGGATGTAGTTACCAGAGAAGTCGTTCGCTTCTAGAGACTTAGAACCAGACCACATAGTTAGGTTAGAAGGCGCTAGGTCAGCAGAGCCGCCCATGAATTCTGGAAGCATTTGACCAAACGCTTCTAGTGCGTTTTGAGATGCTTTGCGTGATGCGATGTTCGCAGGGTTTGCTTGAAGGTCTGCAATGATTTGATTTGCTTTCTCTTCCCACTGCGCAGGAAGTTCGCCATTTAGACGACGCTTAAGCTCTGCTGCTTCTGCAGGGTAAGCCGCTGCATATGCTTCGAACTTCGCGTTCCAAGCCGCTTCTTTCTCAGAACCTGCCGCTTTAGCATCCCACTCAGCGTATACGTCCGCAGGGATTTCAAATGCTGGGTGTTCCCAACCTAGGAATTCACGCGCTGCTGCGATTTCTTCAGCACCTAGTGGTGCACCGTGACAGTCGTGTGAACCAGATTTGTTTGGTGAACCAAAACCGATGATAGTTTTAGTACAGATAAGTGTAGGGCGTGGATCTGCTTTCGCAGCGATGATTGCTGCGTTAATCGCTTCAGAGTCGTGACCATCTACAGCAGGGATTACGTGCCAGCCGTAAGATTCAAAACGCTTAGGCGTGTCGTCAGAGAACCAACCTTCAACGTGACCATCGATAGAGATGCCGTTGTCATCCCAGAATGCGATCAGTTTGCCAAGACCTAGCGTACCAGCAAGAGAACATGCCTCGTGCGAGATACCTTCCATCAGACAGCCATCGCCCATAAACACGTAAGTGAAGTGGTCAACGATGTCGTGGCCTTCTTTGTTGAACTGAGCCGCTAGTGCTTTCTCAGCCATCGCCATACCAACAGCGTTAGTGATGCCTTGACCTAGAGGACCCGTTGTAGTCTCGATACCAGGTGCGTAGCCGTACTCTGGGTGACCAGGAGTCTTAGAGTGAAGCTGACGGAAGTTCTTAAGATCGTCGATAGATAGCTCGTAACCGCTCAGGTGCAGTAGAGAGTAAATCAGCATAGAGCCGTGACCGTTAGACAGTACGAAACGGTCGCGGTCAGCCCACTCTGGGTTAGCTGGGTTGTGGTTTAGGTGAGAACGCCAAAGAACTTCAGCGATATCAGCCATACCCATAGGTGCGCCTGGGTGGCCAGAGTTAGCTTGTTGAACACCATCCATGCTAAGAGCGCGGATTGCATTTGCGAGCTCTTTGTTTGAAAGAACGTTACGAGAAGACATGTCTGCTCCTGAGTGCATTAAGCGAATTGATAAAGGAATGTGGGCACATTAACCGAGTAAACTGGGCATAAAAAAGTGCGGACAACATTCTCTCAAAGCCAAAATCCGACTGCAAACGTTTTACTCACCATTTTTGCGGTTTTAACTCAATCTTTTCGCACTTAATAGGTAATTTATTAGAAATTCACCCCATCAAAAGCAAACGATTGGGAAATAAGCTAGGCGAATTCAAATCGAAAAAGAGCTTGTAATTCGACTGTGGGAAATTAAAATAGACGTCTAGATGTAGAAACACCTACAAACTGTATTGTATTTTTCGTGGCAAGCTGCGTTAGTTAGCCATGAGTAAACCTTAAGATTGGAGCTATCATGGCTAAGCACCTGTTCACTTCTGAGTCGGTATCAGAAGGTCATCCAGATAAAATCGCAGACCAAATCTCTGACGCAGTTCTTGATGCTATTCTTGAGCAAGACCCAAAAGCACGTGTTGCTTGTGAAACTTACGTTAAAACCGGCATGGTTATGGTTGGCGGTGAAGTAACGACTTCTGCATGGGTTGATATCGAAGAAATCACTCGTGAAACAGTTCGTGAAATCGGCTACGTTCACTCTGACATGGGCTTTGATGCGAACTCGTGTGCAGTTCTAAACACCATCGGTAAGCAGTCTCCAGACATCAACCAAGGTGTTGATAAAGCTGATCCTAAAGAGCAAGGCGCAGGCGACCAAGGCATCATGTTTGGTTACGCAACGAACGAAACTGAAATTCTAATGCCAGCTCCAATTACTTACTCTCACCTACTTGTTAAGAAACAAGCTGAAGTTCGTAAGAGCGGTAAACTAGACTTCCTTCGCCCAGATGCGAAATCTCAAGTAACGTTCCAATACGACCAAGGTAAGATTGTTGGTATCGATGCTGTTGTTCTTTCAACTCAACACTGTGATTCAGTAACAACACCTGATCTACGTGAAGCAGTAATGGAAGAGATCATCAAGCCAGTACTACCTTCAGAGTGGATCACTAAAGACACTAACTTCTTCATCAACCCAACCGGTCGTTTCGTTATCGGTGGCCCAATGGGTGACTGTGGTCTAACTGGTCGTAAAATCATCGTAGATACTTACGGCGGCGCAGCTCGTCACGGTGGTGGTGCATTCTCTGGTAAAGATCCATCGAAAGTAGACCGCAGCGCGGCTTACGCAGCACGTTACGTAGCGAAAAACATCGTTGCAGCTGGCATGGCTGACCGTTGTGAAATCCAACTTTCATACGCTATCGGTGTTGCTGATCCAACGTCTATCATGGTTGAAACGTTCGGTACTGAGAAAGTATCACACGAAATCATCATTGAAGCGGTTCGTCAAAACTTCGACCTACGTCCATACGGCCTACAAGAAATGCTTAACCTGCTTCAACCTATCTACAAGCAGACAGCAGCATACGGTCACTTCGGTCGCGAAGAGTTCCCATGGGAAGCTACAGATAAAGCAGCTATCCTACGCGATTTCGCTGGCATCAAGTAATCAAGCCACGCAAAGAATCGATAAAGCCCTCGCCTCTGGCGAGGGCTTTTGTTTCTGCCCCCCTCTCAGCCTTCTCACTCTTTCCTTGAACAAAAATTCAGCAATTATTTGTAAATTGCCCCATCTCCGCCAATAGTTAACATAATGTTAAATGCACTTTTCGATGTATATAACGTAAAGAACTATGATGCAGGCTCACGTGGCTAAAAAAGTCATGAAAAACGTCAGCCAAACATCTTTATATGGCCTAGGTGCCACCGTGGGAATAAATCAAGGAGGAGTTATGCCTCGTACCGTGAACCCGTCTGACTTCCAGGGTAAACGAAAGGAAGTTCCAGATAATGAATACGCCAGAACCATTCCATGCAATACCGTTAGCATATCGGCACCATTCCATTGGCTCGCGTTGGGTCTTCATGACTTTGTCCGCATGCCACTCATCAGTGCCTTTTACGGCATCTGTTTTATGGCTGCTGCGATTGGTATTGTGCTTCTGGTTCAGTGGCAAGGCACGCATCTCGTCGTGATGCCAAGCTTGATTGTTTACATGCTGATCGGTCCATTTCTAGCACTTGGCTTATATGACGCAAGCTGGGAAAGAGAGCGTGGGCACAAACCAAGCTTGTTCCACTCAATGAAAGCCATTGGGCGTAACTCGACCTCTCAATGGGCATTCGCCGTATTGCTCGCAGTGTGTATGATTTTCTGGATGCGAATTGCTGCACTGCTTCATGCGCTATACCCTTCTGTACAAGGTGCTCCGCTGACTGAATTCTTACCTTTCTTAGTGATCGGTTCACTCGTTGGTTTTGTCTTGGCTTGTGTGGTCTTCAGCATTTCTGCTTTCTCCATCCCGCTGATGATGGAGCGCCGCGTTGATATGATGACCGCCGTTTTCACCAGCTTTAACGCGGTAAAATCCAACATTCCAGCGATGATTGTATGGGCTGCCATTATTTGTGGCGGTATCTTAATCGGCTTTGCGACGTACGGTATTGGTATGCTCTTCACCATGCCAATCCTCGGGTACGGTACATGGCATGCTTACCACGCAACGATTAAGAAAAAACACACGCCTTAGAAAACTGATGCTATGATCCAGCCCTCGCAAACGCGGGGGCTTTTATTGAGTAAATGGGGTGAGTTGTGGATATAGAACTGAGCTACAAAACCAAGCAAGTGATGGCAGATTGCATCGCGATGGCAGAGCAAGCTTTCAAGCGTTCTTTTCCAATTCCTTCTCTGACTTTCAATGTGCGTGGCAAAGCTGCGGGTAAAGCGTATTTGCAATTGAATGAAGTCCGTTTGAATCCAAAACTGTTCAGCGAAAATCCACAAGCGTTTATCCAAGAGGTTATTCCTCACGAAGTTGCCCACTTGATTACCTACCAAGTTTACGGTCGCGTTCGCCCGCACGGAAAAGAGTGGCAAGGTGTTATGGAGGCGGTATTCAAAGTACCAGCCAAAACCACTCACAGCTTTGATGTGGCCTCTGTTCAAGGAAAAACCTTTGAATACCGATGTGGTTGTATGACCTACCCACTTTCAATTCGTCGTCACAACAAAGTGCAGCGTAAAGAAGCGCTATACTCATGCCAAAAATGCCGCCAACCGCTGAACTTCACGGGAACTCAGCTCTCCTAACTGCACAAATTTCCTACTTTTCTATTCCAGAAAGAGAGACATTCGCTCTCAAAGTGTCTCTTTTTGCCTGTTATTGTTGGTTTGCTCATCACTAAAGCTAATTTGTGCGTGTTAGAATAAATAAAGTCATACTTTATAAAGACTTTAATCATGAAATATCTTTTCTCTTTATTCCTGCTTGCACTTTCTAGTGCAGCGATTGCTGCACCTCCAAGCTCTTTTTCCGCGGCCAAGCGGGAAGCGGTAAAAATCTACGCCGATCACCCAACCAGCTTCTACTGTGGTTGTGACATTAAATGGCAAGGCAAAAAGGGCGTGCCGGATCTCTCTTCTTGTGGCTATCAAGTTCGCAAGCAAGAAAAGCGCGCATCACGCATCGAGTGGGAGCACGTGGTTCCTGCATGGCAGTTCGGCCACCAGCGTCAGTGTTGGCAAAATGGTGGCCGCAAAAACTGCACAAGAAACGACAAAGTCTTCAAATCTATGGAAGCCGATCTCCACAACCTGACTCCAGCTATCGGAGAGGTAAACGGTGACCGCTCTAACTACAACTTCAGTCAGTGGAATGGCATGGATGGCGTCAGCTACGGTCGTTGTGAAATGCAAGTGAACTTTAAGCAACGTAAAGTAATGCCGCCTGATCGCGCACGTGGTTCGATTGCTCGCACTTACTTGTACATGAGCAAAGAATACGGTTTTAAACTTTCGAAGCAGCAAACTCAATTGATGAGTGCTTGGAACAAAACCTACCCTGTAGACAAGTGGGAATGTGAGCGTGATGAACGCATTGCTAAGATTCAAGGCAACCACAACCCATTCGTTCAAGAGGCTTGTCGCGCGCTGTAATTCTTCCCGTAATTACCGCAGTGCACCTCAGCTATTCGGGGCGTTGTCATTTACTGTAATGGAAACGCCTCTTGCCCCTTGTTTTTTCGGTGGAAAGCATCCATGTTAGTGTCTAAACACTCGCGTATGCAGGAAATCGAAACACAATGCGTATCCCTCGAATTTATCATCCAGAAACCATTCAACAACTTGGCGTTATTGCTCTTAGCGACGATGCAGCTGGCCACATTGGTCGCGTACTTCGCATGAAAGAAGGTCAAGAAGTCCTGCTCTTTGACGGCAGCGGCGCAGAATTCCCAGCGGTCATCAGCGAAGTCAGCAAAAAGAATGTGATGGTTGAGATCTCTGAACGCGTAGAAAGCAGCATTGAATCACCACTTGACCTTCACCTTGGTCAGGTGATTTCGCGTGGCGACAAGATGGAATTCACCATCCAGAAATCCGTAGAGCTTGGTGTAAATACGATTACACCGCTTATCTCTGAACGCTGCGGTGTAAAACTGGATCAAAAACGTTTCGAGAAGAAACTTGCTCAGTGGCAAAAAATCGCGGTCAGTGCTTGTGAGCAATGTGGCCGTAATGTAGTACCTGAAATTCGCCCTATCATGAGCTTAGAAGAGTGGTGTCAGGAAGAATACGATGGCTTGAAGCTTAACCTACACCCACGAGCGAAATACTCAATCAACACCCTGCCAACACCGGTTGAAAAAGTTCGTCTATTGATTGGCCCTGAAGGCGGTCTATCTCCTGACGAAATCGACATGACTCGCGAATACCAATTTGAAGAGACGCTACTCGGCCCTCGCGTTCTGCGCACCGAAACTGCGGCTCTGACAGCAATTACAGCCTTACAAGTTCGTTTCGGCGATCTTGGTTAAAACGGAGAAAAATAATGATCAAACTCGGTATTGTAATGGACCCAATCTCGTCCATTAACATCAAGAAAGACTCTAGCTTTGCCATGATGCTTGAAGCGCAACGCCGCGGCTACGAAATCCACTACATGGAAATGAACGATCTGCACCTAGACCAAGGTAAAGCAATCGCAGACACCAAAGTGGTTGAGCTTAAAGAAGATCCAAACGGCTGGTATGAATTCAAATCAGAGCAGACTATCGAACTGTCTGAGCTTGATGCCGTGCTAATGCGTAAAGATCCTCCGTTCGACACAGAGTACATCTACGCAACGTACATCCTTGAGCGTGCTGAAGAGCAAGGCGCACTGATCGTGAACAAGCCACAAAGCCTACGTGACTGTAACGAAAAACTGTTCACCGCTTGGTTCCCAGAGCTAACGCCAACCACCATCGTGACGCGTAAAGCAGAGAAGATTAAAGCTTTCCGTGAAGAACACGGTGATGTGATCCTAAAACCACTTGATGGCATGGGCGGCGCATCTATCTTCCGCGTGAAAGAGAACGATCCAAACGTATCGGTAATCATCGAGACACTCACAAACCACGGCCAGAACTACGCAATGGCGCAAACCTTCGTGCCAGACATCAGCAACGGTGATAAACGTATCCTAGTGGTTGACGGTGAGCCAATGCCTTACTGCCTTGCTCGTATCCCTGCAAAAGGCGAAACGCGCGGTAACCTAGCGGCAGGCGGTACAGGTGAAGCTCGTCCACTAAGCGAAACGGATATGAAGATCGCTCAAGCAGTCGCACCAACACTGAAAGAAAAAGGGCTTATCTTTGTTGGCCTTGACGTGATTGGCGACAAGCTAACAGAAATCAACGTAACGAGCCCAACTTGTATTCGCGAAATCGAAGCAGCTTTTGATATTTCCATCACTGGCAAGCTAATGGACGCAATTGAGCGTCGCGTAAAAGGCGAATAACTCAAACTGTATTACAGTTAATAGAGAGCGTTGTGCATTAACTTAAGCAAACTCATGCACATACCCTAGGGTTGCAAGCATGGTGTTTGCTTAAGTGTTTCTAATAGCCTAATTAAGGTCGAGATGAGAATGAACCTCACAAACCATTTCTTAGTTGCGATGCCGGGAATGAAAGATCCCTACTTCCAGAATAGCGTTATCTACGTCTGTGAACACAACGAAGAGGGCGCGATGGGGTTAATGATCAATGCACCCGTCGATATCACGGTTGGTAACATGCTCAAACAAGTAGAAGTGCAACCCGTGCACCCTCGATTGTTCGAAGCAAGTTTAGATAAACCCGTCTACAATGGTGGACCTGTTTCTGAAGATCGCGGGTTCATCCTGCACAAACCAAAAGACTACTACGAATCAAGCATTCAAATGACTGATGAGCTAACGGTTACCACGTCTAAAGACATCTTGTCGGTACTTGGAACTGAAGCGGAACCAAGTGACTACCTCGTGGCGTTGGGTTACTCCGGTTGGAGTGCAGGACAATTAGAAGCAGAGCTAGTAGAGAACTCTTGGTTGACCATTGAGGCGACGCCAGAGATCATCTTTGAGACACCTATCATCGACCGTTGGAAAAAAGCCGTTGAGAAATTGGGTATCGATCCAAGCCAATTATCTTCCGATGCTGGACACGCGTAACGCGCTCTCCCACGACAACCTATTTTTATTGATTTAGATTCGAGACACCTTATGTCACGCACTATTATGGCTTTCGATTTCGGTACCAAGAGCATTGGTAGCGCCATCGGACAAGAAATCACAGGCACCGCTTCCCCGCTCAAAGCGTTCAAAGCGAATGACGGCATTCCAAACTGGGATGATATCGAGAAGCAAATTAAAGAGTGGCAACCGGATTTATTGGTCGTTGGCTTGCCTACCGATTTGCACGGTAAAGCTCTAGAAACCATCACGCCACGAGCGAAGAAGTTTGCTAATCGCCTACAAGGTCGCTACGGCTTACCCGTTGAATTGCATGATGAGCGCCTATCGACAGCCGAAGCACGCTCAGAGCTATTCAGTATGGGTGGCTACAAAGCACTATCGAAAGGCAATATCGACTGCCAATCAGCGGTCGTGATTCTTGAGAGCTGGTTTGAAAGCCTTTGGGGTGAGTAAGCACTTCAAGCACAATGAAAAAAGGTTGGCATCTGCCAACCTTTTTCGTTTCTGGAATGGATTAATCCATATCGATCTTCACGTTCGCCAGCGTACCCGTTGAGAAGCCTTCACCGCGCTGCGTCTTCAACATCAAACGCAGGTCGTTAGCGGAATCAGCACTGTGCAATGCATCCTCTTCACTGATCTTACCTTGCATCACTAGCTTGTAGAGTGATTGGTCAAAGGTCAGCATCCCAAATTCATTCGAGCGTGCCATGGTTGTTTTCAACTCATGCAGATCACCACGGCGGATCAGATCCGAAACGCGTGGACTGTTTAACAAGATCTCAAACACGCCATGACGACCTTGACCGTTCTTATCACGGATCAACTGCTGACCAACCACACCTTTTAAGTTCATCGATAGATCAAACAAGAACTGATCTTTCTGGTCTTTCGGCACCAAGTGCAGAATACGCTCAAGCGCTTGGTTTGCATTGTTGGCGTGCAGTGTCGCCATACACAAGTGGCCCGTCTCAGCGAAGGTCATTGCATATTCCATCGTCTCTCGGCTACGGATCTCACCAATCAAAATCATGTCTGGCGCTTGACGTAATGAGTTCTTCAACGCCACTTCATAGCTGTCTGTATCCAAGCCCACTTCACGCTGAGTCACAATACAACGCTTATGCTCGTGCACAAATTCAATCGGGTCTTCTACCGTAAGAATATGCCCCGTTTTATTGCTGTTACGGTAGCCAGTCATCGCGGCCATAGTGGTTGATTTACCAGAACCTGTTGCACCAACCACCAGCACCAAACCACGCTTTGCAATCGCAAGATCTTGTAGAACCAAAGGAAGTTTAAGTTCTTCAAAAGTCGGAATATTGGTCTCGATACGACGAATCACCGCGCCAGGTAATTCACGTTGGAAGAAGGCACTGACACGGAAACGACCGCAATCACGGACAATGGCAAAGTTCGACTCTCGGCTTTTACGAAACTCCTGACGTAGCTCCGGATCCATCGCACTATCGAGTAATAGAGCAACATCATTTTCAGTCAACTTATTGCCTTGCGGGCGCAGTTCGCCATCGACACGAAACAAGATCGGCGCACCAACAGTGATGTAGAGATCCGACGCTTTTAGCGCCAACATGCCTTCGAGAAATTTATTCAGATCCATCGTCCGTATTCGCTATTTCCTGAGTAATTCGTTACGAGAATTGCTGCGCTTCAATTTCAACTTTCTTATCCACTTCTTCACGCGATACCATGCCTTGCGCCATCAATTGACGAGCATTCTGCTCCATGGTCTGCATACCATGCGCCGCACCAGTCTGAATGATCGAATACATCTGCGCGACTTTATCTTCACGAATAAGGTTACGGATCGCAGGCGTTGCCATCATTATTTCATGACACGCGATACGACCGCCGCCGTTACGTTTCAGAAGTTTTTGCGCGATAACCGAACGCAATGATTCCGACAGCATCGAACGCACCATGTCTTTGTCGCTACCAGGGAAGACGTCAATAATACGGTCGATGGTTTTCGCTGCCGAGCTAGTGTGCAGTGTACCGAAAACAAGGTGACCCGTTTCAGCAGCCGTCAGCGCCAAACTGATGGTTTCTTTATCACGCATCTCACCAACTAGAATCACATCCGGGTCTTCACGCAGCGCGCTGCGTAGCGCGTTTTGGAAGCTGTGTGTATCACGGTGTACTTCACGTTGGTTGATCAGACACTTATTGTTGGTGTGAACAAATTCAATCGGATCTTCAATTGTTAGGACGTGCTTATTGTGATTACGGTTAATGTAGTCAACAATGGCAGCCAAGGTAGTCGATTTACCAGAACCCGTTGGGCCAGTAACCAGTACCAGACCTTTCTCGGCGTTAGCGATTTTTCTGAAGATCTCAGGAGCTTCTAGCTCTTCCAGTGTTGGAATGCTGCTTGGGATGGTACGGAACACAGCCGCACAACCGCGAGATTGGTTGAAAGCGTTGACACGAAAACGGCCAACGTTATGCAATTCAAATGAGAAATCGACTTCGAGTTTTTCTTCGAACTCACTGCGCTGCGCATCGTTCATGATTTCAAAAACCAAACGGTGCACTTCTTGGTGTGTAAACGCTGGAATGCCCAGCTTTCTCACATCACCATCAATACGAACCATTGGTGGTACACCTGCAGAAAGATGTAGATCCGAAGCATTATGTTTTACACTAAAATCCAGTAACTCAGTGATATCCATTTAAAATCCTTAAGTCTAAAGTACAGCTATGAGTAGTATTCAACAAAACATTGAACATATCACCTCTCAAATTCGACACGACGAACAAAAATGCGGTCGTTCTCCAGAGTCCGTGCAACTTCTAGCAGTAAGCAAAACTAAACCTGTCGAGGCAATTCTCGAAGCTTACCAAGGTGGCCAGCTGGCATTTGGTGAGAACTACGTCCAAGAGGGCGTCAGTAAAGTTCAGCACTTTGCCGAGCATTATCCAGATAATCGAATCGAATGGCACTTCATTGGTCCAATTCAATCCAATAAATCACGTCCTGTTGCTGAACATTTCGATTGGGTTCACACCGTTGATCGCGCTAAGATCGCTCAGCGCCTCAATGACCAACGTCCTAGCGAACTAAAACCGCTGCAAGTTCTGATTCAAGTAAACACCAGTGGTGAAGAATCAAAATCAGGCGTCAGCGATGCAGAAATATTCGAGCTGGCTGAGTTGATTTCTCGCCTTCCAAACCTCACGTTAAGAGGGTTGATGTCGATTCCTGCCAACGTACCAGATTACGAATCACAACTTCGTGCATTTAAGCAACTTGAAGCGCTAAAGCAAAAGCTAGCTCAGCAATACCCTCATGTCGATACGCTATCGATGGGAATGAGCGGCGACATGGATGCAGCAATCGAAGCAGGTAGCACCATGGTGCGCATCGGCACAGCGATTTTTGGCGCGCGCGACTACAGCAAACAGCAATAAAGCGAATCGTTGTTAGACACTGTGAATTTGAGTCTGACTGCCGTCTCTTTCGGTAGCCAGAATAAAGTGACGCAATTATACACCTGAGCGCACAACAAATTGTAAGAATTTATATTTGGAAATCAGACATATGGAACATAAAAAGATTGCCTTTATCGGCGCGGGAAACATGGTGCGAGCGATTGTTTCTGGCCTTGTAGCAAATGACTACCCTGCACAGAGCATCATTGCGACTGCACCATCTGAGACGCGTCGCCAACCTCTTGAGCAAGACTTTGGTATCCGTACCACCAGCGATAACATCGCAGCCGCGACAGAAGCGGATGTTGTGGTATTGTCTGTGAAGCCACAAATGATGGAAGAAGTGTGTAAACCACTGCAATCTATCGACTTCAGCAATAAACTGGTTATCTCTATTGCGGCTGGTATCAACTGTTCACGTTTGGATGACATGCTAGCGACTAAGCTCAACTTGGTTCGCGTGATGCCAAACACACCATCGCAACTTGGCTTGGGCATGAGTGGGCTTTACGCGCCTGAACATGTGCAAGAACAAGATAAAGCTTTCGCGGCAGAGCTAATGCAAGCCTGCGGTAAGGTATGTTGGGTTGAGCAAGAATCTGGCATCAATAACGTAATTGCAGCGGCAGGCAGCGCACCGGCTTACTTCTTCCTGTTTATGGAAGCGATGCAGGCAGAAGCGATTGCTCAAGGCTTCGATAAAGACACGGCTCGCACGTTGGTTCAGCAAGCAGCACTTGGCGCAGCAAGCATGGTAGTGGAAAATCCAGAAACTGAGCTTTCAACGCTACGCGAGAACGTGACATCAAAAGGTGGCACAACGGCAGAAGCGCTACGTACGTTCAACGAGCACCAACTGTCTGATATTGTGGCAAAAGCAATGCAAGCTGCGGTTGCTCGTGCTGAAGAAATGGAAAAACTGTTTTAATGACTTGAGTGGCACCCACTCTGTGTCACTCACTTACTTGTTAAGGGTACCTTATGAATTCTATGAGTTTTCTCATCTCAACCCTATTTGACCTGTACATCATGGTCGTGATTTTGCGTATTTGGTTGCAAGCTGCTCGTGCAGATTTTTACAACCCATTCTCGCAGTTCATCGTCAAAGCAACCCAACCGGTTGTAGGACCGCTGCGCCGCGTGATCCCATCCATCGGCAGCATCGACCTAGCGACGGTACTGTTCGCTTACGTACTGTGTGTGCTTAAGTTTGTTGCACTGATCCTGATCGCTTCTAGTGGTTCGGTGTCATTCAGCATGGATTTCCTATTCCTAGGCTTATTGTCTCTGATTAAAGCCGCTGGCGGCTTGTTGTTCTGGGTACTATTGATCCGCGCAATCCTAAGCTGGGTTAGCCAAGGTCGCAGCCCTATCGAGTACGTATTCCATCAGCTAACTGAGCCAATGCTAGCGCCAATCCGTCGCATCATCCCTGCAATGGGTGGCTTCGACTTGAGCGTTCTTGTGCTGTTCATTGGTCTGCAATTTGCTAACTTCCTGATGGGCGACATGATTGGTCCTATCTGGTACCAACTATAATGTCAGAAGCAGTTTGGCATGATGGCGAGGATGTGGTGCTTCGGCTCTACATCCAACCAAAAGCAAGCCGCGACAAGATCGTCGGCTTGCATGGTGAAGAGCTCAAAATTGCCATCACCGCACCGCCTGTCGATGGTAAAGCGAATGCACACCTTACCAAGTTTTTAGCCAAACAATTTAAAGTTGCTAAAGGTTTGGTTCACATAGAAAAAGGTGAACTGGGACGTCATAAACAAATTCGGATAGAATCCCCAGTACAAATACCAACAGAAATTAAAGCCATCATTTGATGGCTTTTTATTTACGAAATTCGTACCAATAATAAAACGCCCGATTCGAGGAAGTGATAATGAGCAAATGGATTACCGCCCTACTGATCAGCCTGTTGTCTTTACCAGGCATGGCAGGTCAGTTCAAAACCATGAAAGACATCGAGGTCCACTACATCGCGTTTAACTCGACCTTTTTAACTCCCAAGATCGCCCGTAGCTACGACATCAAGCGTAATGGCTACAATGCCGTACTGAACATCAGTGTGCTCGACAGCGCCTCTCTGGGTAAACCTGCCGTTGAAGCTAAAATCAGTGGTCAGGCGAAGAACCTTATCGGTCAAACGCAAAAGCTCACCTTCCGTGAAGTGAAAGAAGGTGATGCGATTTACTACCTAGCTGAGCTCGGTATTACTAACGAAGAAACTTTTACCTTCGATATTGACGTTAAAGCTGGAAACAAAGGCTCAGGTAAGCTTAAATTCACCCAGAAATTTTATGTCGAAGAGTAATTAGGTTGTGATGATCTAAAAGCTTTTAGAACATCATAACTCTAGAACCAATTTAATCAGGGAGAACACTGCGTTCTCCCTTTATCGCTACAGAAAGAGACGACCATGAAAAAGATAGTGCTAGCAACAGGCAACCAAGGCAAAGTTCGTGAGATGGCAGATCTGCTGTCTGACTTCGGTTTTGAAGTATTGGCGCAAAGTGAATTCAACGTATCTGAAGTAGCAGAGACTGGCACCACTTTCATCGAAAACGCGATCATCAAAGCTCGCCATGCAGCACAAGAAACAGGTCTTCCTGCGATTGCGGACGACTCTGGCTTAGAAGTCGATTTCTTGAAAGGCGCTCCGGGCATTTACTCTGCGCGTTATGCAGGTGAAAAAGCCTCTGACCAAGAGAACCTAGAGAAGCTACTTAAAGCAATGGAAGGCGTACCAGAAGCAGAGCGCACCGCTCGTTTCCACTGCGTATTGGTTTTGATGCGTCACGAGAACGATCCAACCCCTATCGTTTGTCACGGTAAGTGGGAAGGTCGCATTCTAACTGAAGCACACGGTGAAAATGGCTTTGGCTACGACCCAATCTTCTTCGTACCCGAAGACAACTGCGCGTCTGCCGAACTTGAGCCAGCACGTAAAAAGCAACTGTCTCACCGCGGTAAAGCACTCAAGTCGCTGTTTGCTCAGCTGTCTGAGCAAGTGTCTCAGTAATCGCGAGCGAATTAGACCATGTTAACGCCCCCAGCACTGAGCTTGTATGTACATATCCCGTGGTGTGTACAAAAGTGCCCATATTGCGACTTTAACTCTCACGCACTTAAAGCCGAGATCCCAGAAGAAGAGTACATCAATGCCCTTCTTGAAGACTTGGATACTGACATTGATAAATACCGTCTTAACGAAGCGCCACGTCCACTGCATTCAATCTTCATTGGTGGTGGTACGCCGAGTTTGATTTCGGCAGAAGGTATCGAGCGTCTGCTTAAGGGCATTGAAGCGCGTATTCCGTTCAAGCCTGAAATCGAAATCACCATGGAAGCCAACCCAGGCACCATTGAAGCTGAGCGTTTTGTTGGCTATCGCAAGGCTGGTGTAACGCGCATCTCTATCGGCGTGCAAAGCTTTGAGCAACAGAAGCTTGAGCGTTTGGGGCGTATTCACGGTCAAGACGAAGCTGTCAATGCTGCTAAGCTGGCGCACCAAATCGGTTTGAACAGCTTTAACCTCGATCTCATGCACGGCTTACCAGATCAAAGCATCGAACAAGCCTTAGCTGATTTGGACAAAGCGATTGAGTTGGCGCCGCCACACCTGTCTTGGTATCAGTTGACCATCGAGCCCAACACCATGTTCTACTACAAGCCACCGACTCTGCCAGATGACGATGACTTGTGGGATATCTTCGAGCAAGGACATGAGAAACTTGCTGCGGCAGGTTACGTTCAGTACGAGATTTCTGGTTACAGCAAGCCGGGCTATCAGTGCCAGCACAACCTGAACTATTGGCGCTTTGGTGACTACCTTGGCATTGGTTGCGGCTCACACGGTAAGCTGAGCTTTACCGATGGCCGCATCGTTCGCACCACTAAGGTCAAGCACCCGCGTGGCTATCTGATGGCATACCAAAACATGGTGAAGCCGTACTTGGATAGTGAACAGCTTGTGGCTGATGAAGATCGTCCGTTTGAGTTCTTTATGAACCGTTTCCGCTTAATGGAAGCGTGCCCGAAACAAGACTACATCGATACAACAGGTCTGCCGTTGAGCTCAATTCAAGAGACTATCGATTGGGCGCTTGAGATGGGTTTCCTGAGTGAAACAGAGACCCAATGGCAAATTACCGAGAAAGGTAAACTGTTCTTGAATGATTTGCTTGAAGCCTTTATGGCGGAAGAAGAATAGGTAACAGAATCGAGATTCGGGAGCGGACTGCGTCCTTCGAGAAGCGAGATGTATGACAACATTTACCTAGATAGAAACAAAAAGGGTTGACGCTCAAACGCCAACCCTTTCTTTTATTCGTAACAACACTTATCTAAAGCGAAGCGTTCCTAAGTCCCGAATCCACAAGGACGAAGTCCGTTCCCATATCCAAGTGCAAAGCGCTTTTAAAAAATCGAACGACCAATGCGCTCGGAAAGTAATTCAAGCGCTTTCGTGCCCGCAAGAGAGTTACCTGATGCATCAAGTTCTGGTGACCAAACCGCTATTGTCATCTCCCCCGGTACAACAGCGATAATACCGCCGCCCACGCCTGATTTACCCGGCATCCCAACACGATACGCAAACTCACCAGCACCATCGTACAAACCACACGTGGCAAGCAGCGCGTTGAGCTGTTTCGTTTGCATTGCCGTCACCACTGACTTACCCGTTTGAACAGACGTGCCCTTATTAGCTAGGTAACTAAACGTCTTAGCTAAATCCACGCAACTCATCTTCAGTGCGCAGGCATGAAAGTAATTTTGCAATACCGGGATCACCTCATTTTCGAAGTTACCAAACGAGCGCATCAGGTAAGCAATCGCCGCGTTACGGTCACCATGCATCATTTCAGAAGCCGCTACAACTTTGTCATACACAATATGAGTATCGCCTGACAGCTGACGAGCAAATTCCAATAAACGCTGACGAGGCGCAGAGAGACGGCTTTGAAGTAAATCAGCAACCACAATAGCACCAGCGTTAATGAACGGGTTACGTGGAATGCCCTGCTCCATCTCTAACTGGATCATCGAGTTAAATGCTTGACCGGACGGTTCCTTGCCTACTCGAGCCCAAATCTCTTCCTGCTTGTATAAACACATAGCAAGTGTCAGGCTCAATGCTTTTGAGATTGATTGAATTGAAAACGGTTCTTGTGAATCCCCAGCTTGAATCACTTCTCCTTCATTTGTGTACACCGCGATACCAAGCTTGGTGTGCGGTACCTTAGCCAATGCAGGAATGTAATCGGCAACCTTTCCTTGGCCTATCAAAGGGCGAACTTCCGCTAGAATGTCCGTCAAAATTTGCGCTGTAGGTTTCATTTTCTACCTTCTTGTCACAAGAACCCAAATACCAGAACTCAGAGGTAAAAAAAGCCAACGCAGACGTTGGCTTTTCCATAGAGTTTGTTTTACTTTGTCGATTATGGTTTTATGGCCACAATGATATTGCGGTTAATCGACTGGTCAACACGGTGAAGATAACCGATGTAAGGCGCTTCGGAAAGTACCTTCCACCCTTGTTCTTCAAATAGAGCGGCGACGTCTTTCCACTTCAACGTAAACTCATTGAAAGACAACACCACTGAACCTTGCTTTTTCAATACCACTTTCCATGCAGGCAGAGCCTCTTTAAGAAGCTCAAGTGGACTGCGATTCAGTTTGCTGTCTTTCGCGTTTTTACTACCGTGTTGCACACCATAAGGCAAGTCAGAGACCATAACATCTACCGAGTTTTTCTTCACAACTTGGTCTGCAATACGCGTATCTGCCGAGTACAGCTTCATTGTTTGCAGATTACCTTTGCTGTAATCATCTTTGTCTGCTGCGGCCTCAACCACGAAGCCATCTGCCACTTTTTTACCGCCAGAAGTGCGCTTTTCTTTGCTCACTTTGTGCTTAAAGCGACCGTTCTTCATGAACTTAACGATGAAAGTTTGGATCTCTTGAACCCATTTCTGGTTGATCTCAACACCCACAACATTCAAACCGTGGATCAAACCTTCAAACAGTGTTGTACCTTTACCACACATAGGATCCATCAGCGTTAATTGCGCACTGCCCGTGTTGGCAGCACTTACGCCTAGGTTCACCATCAAACGCGTAAACTGCTCGTTTGTTTTACCCGTGTAACGCAGGATCTGACTCATGCTCTCAGGGAAAGTATTGAATGCAGGCGCCTGAATTGGACGTAGCAGGCCATCTTCACGCACTTCAAACAGCGCGTAATAGATAGATGACGCAGCAATCTTGCCTGCCTGTGCTTCACTCAGTTCTGTTTCACAAGAGAACACCAGTGCAGCAGGAAGACCCACATCTTTGTTGCCAATTTCAGTTACTTCAACACCTTCCGACTCCAAAATCGCTTTCAGCTCAGAACATGCAATCGTCATAGCGCTATCAAAGTAAATACGGTTATGACCCGGATTCGCTAATATCGCGTAGTGGTACATCTACTGGCTCCTTAAGCAGTACGCTTGAATTTGATATCCCACACACCGTGACCTAGACGGTGACCGCGAGCTTCAAATTTAGTCAGAGGACGTTCTTCTGGACGAGGAATGAAGTCGCCATCTTCTGCGATGTTTTCGAAACCAGGCGCTTGGTTCATGATTTCAATCATGTGTTCCGCGTAGTTTTCCCAGTCTGTCGCCATGTGGAAAATACCCTCGTTAGGGATAAGCTTCTGACGAACCATTTCAGCGAACTCAAGCTGTACGATACGACGTTTGTGGTGACGCTTTTTGTGCCAAGGGTCTGGGAAGAACAGTTGTAGCGTTGTTAGGCTGCCATTTGGAATCATGTGTTCGAATACTTCTACCGCATCGTGACACATTACACGTAGGTTAGTGATACCTGCTTCGCGAGCATCTGCAAGACAAGCACCAACGCCTGGACTATGAACCTCGATACCGATGAAGTTTTTCTCTGGCGCGTTCTTTGCCATTTCAACCAATGAAGCACCCATACCAAAACCGATCTCTAGTACCACTGGGTTATCGTTGCCAAACACTTCTTTCCAATCAAGAAGTTCTGCTTTGTAGTCGATACCCATTGTTGGCCAGCACTCGTTCATCGCATTCTCTTGGCCCTTGGTTAGACGGCCTTCGCGACGCACGAAACTGCGGATTTTACGGATCATTTTACCGTCTTCGTTGTATTCGTTAGTGGTTACTTCACTCATTGATTTTGCCTGCACATTGATTAATCAAAGCGGGGATTATCCAAAGAATTCACTTAGGTGCAAGTATTTGTTGAGCTATCGGACTATGGCCGCCCAAAAGCAAACAAACCAGACACAATATCCCCACAGTTTATCTGTTGTACTTACACCACAATCTGTGGTGCAATTTTGCTCCTAACCAATAATAGAATACAGAGCAAGTCGTGACACCTTTCGCAAGCGCCATCTTAGAATGGTATGGCGCATATGGAAGAAAAGATCTTCCGTGGCAACAAAACAAGACCGCTTACAGTGTCTGGTTGTCTGAAATCATGCTTCAGCAAACTCAGGTCACTACGGTTATTCCTTATTACCAACGCTTTTTAGAGCGCTTCCCGACCGTGGTCGATCTTGCTAATGCCGAGCAAGATGAAGTGCTGCACCTATGGACCGGCTTAGGTTATTACGCTCGAGCTCGTAATCTTCACAAAGCCGCAAAAGAGGTCGCCCACAAATACAATGGAGAGTTTCCGCTAGACCTAGAGCAGATGAATGCCCTGCCGGGTATAGGCCGCTCCACCGCAGCAGCAGTTCTGTCGTCTGTCTATAAACAGCCACATGCGATATTAGATGGCAACGTAAAGCGCACACTTTCACGCTGCTTTGCCGTAGATGGATGGCCGGGACAAAAGAAAGTTGAAAATAAACTGTGGGAAATAGCAGAAGCGCATACACCACAAACCGATGTCGACAAATACAATCAAGCTATGATGGACATGGGCGCAATGATGTGTACCCGCAGCAAACCAAAATGTACATTGTGTCCGGTCAGCGATCTTTGTGTAGCAAAGAAACAAGGCAATGTACTTGATTATCCCGGTAAGAAGCCGAAGAAAGACAAGCCAGTGAAGCAAACTCGTTTCGTCATGCTTCATTACAAAAATGAAAATGGCCATGAAGTGTGGCTAGAACAAAGACCACAAACAGGTATTTGGGGCGGGTTGTTTTGTTTCCCGCAAACCGAGCATATCGATGTTGAAAGCGATATTGAATTGCTGATAGAACAACGTGGTATTCCAACCTGCGATATTAAACATCAAGAGACACTGATTACATTCCGTCATACTTTCAGTCATTATCATCTCGATATCACTCCGATTTTGATTGACCTGTCAAAGCAACCCAATGTGGTAATGGAAGGTAACAAAGGTCTTTGGTATAACTTATCTAAACCTGAAGAAGTCGGTTTGGCTGCTCCAGTAAAACTACTACTGGAAGCACTACCCCACGAACTTCGTTAATTAATTGCAAGGAGTCATTATGAGCCGCACTGTTTTTTGTGCTCGACTAAAAAAAGAAGGTGAAGGTTTAGATTTTCAACTTTACCCTGGTGAACTAGGTAAACGTATTTTCGACAATATTTCGAAAGAAGCGTGGGCTCAGTGGCAACACAAACAAACGATGTTGATCAACGAGAAAAAGCTCAACATGATGGATCCTGAACATCGCAAACAACTTGAGACTGAAATGGTGAATTTCTTGTTCGAAGGTAAAGATGTTCACATCGAAGGCTACACGCCACCAAGCGAATAAAGCAAACTTGTTTTAAAACAATGACATCACAACCAACCTTGTGGTGTCATTTTTATATTAGAGCCCACAAAGCCATCTCAATAGTTATGAAAAAAATTGCCTTTATTGCTACCGCACTCTTAATGGCAGGTTGTAGCCGCGAATTCGTCGAGCAAATTTACGATGTCAATTACGAGCCAACCAACCGTTTTGCCAACAATCTAGCAGAACTGCCGGGACAGTTTGAAAAAGACACCGATGCTCTCGATGCACTGATCAGCAGCTTCTCTGGCAACATTAAAAAGCGCTGGGGCCAACGTGAAGTTAAAGTCGCGGGTAAAAGCAATTACGTCAAATATATCGATAACTATTTGAGCCGTGCCGAAGTCGATTTCCAAAAAGGTGTGATTACTATCGAGACGGTTTCTCCAACCGAACCACAAAAACACCTCAAGAACGCTATCATCACAACCCTTTTGACACCGGACGATCCAGCCAGTGTCGACCTATTCTCGTCTAAAGAGATCAAACTGGAAGGCCAACCCTTTCTTTACAATCAGGTCGTTGATCAAGACAAAAAGCCCATTCAATGGTCATGGCGCGCAAATCGTTTTGCCGATTATTTGATTGCTAACCAAGTCAAAACCAAGGATGTCGATTTCAAGAAAGCCTACTATGTTGAAATCCCAATGGTAGAAGATCACTTCTCACAACGTAGTTACCAATACGCAGACATCGTGCGCCGCGCCTCGAAGAAATACGATATTCCTGAAGATCTGATTTACGCCATCATCAAAACCGAAAGTAGCTTTAACCCATATGCGGTAAGTTGGGCAAATGCGTATGGATTGATGCAAGTTGTACCAAAAACAGCGGGTCGTGATGTGTTTAAACTAGTGAAGAATCGTTCAGGACAACCAAGCCCTGAGTATTTGTTTAACCCAGAAAACAATATTGATACTGGAACGGCTTACTTTTACATCCTTAAGAACCGTTATTTGAAAGATGTACAACACCCAACCTCGTTGGAGTACAGCATGATTTCTGCTTACAACGGCGGAACTGGTGGTGTTTTGAACACTTTCCACCGCACAGATCGCAAACGTGCGATGCAAGATTTGAATTCTTTACAGCCAAACCAAGTTTATTGGGCTCTAACGAAGAAACATCCGAATGCAGAAGCACGCCGTTACCTAGAAAAAGTTACAAATTTCAAAAAGGAATTTAACGCAGGGTAAACTTTTTACCGACAGTTGAATAAAAAGCGTTCGAACAACCACTTTTTTGAAATTATTTAAAAAAAGTGGTTGACGGAAAGCGGGAAAATCCGTTTAATAGCGCTCCGTTGCCCGGATAGCTCAGTCGGTAGAGCAGAGGATTGAAAATCCTCGTGTCGGTGGTTCGATTCCGCCTCCGGGCACCACGATTTAAAATTGTTGGTGCTTAGCACGAACAGTTAAAAAGAAAACGGTACGCCGACTTAGCTCAGTAGGTAGAGCAACTGACTTGTAATCAGTAGGTCACCAGTTCGATTCCGGTAGTCGGCACCATTCTTCTTTTGCCTCGATAGCTC